>JADFWA010000048.1 GCA_015222855.1 Pseudomonadota bacterium
GCTCACCTGTGAAGAATAGACCACCGGACCGTTTCTTTCGCTAGCCTTTATGGTCAATATACCCTTCCCCCCCCTTGCTTGGGCCCGGTACTCTTCTGTTCTCGTACGTTTCCCATACCCGTTTGCAGTCACGGTCAGGATTGTAGCACCCTCTTTAAGGACCTCCATACCTACAACCTCATCACCCTGTTCCATTCTAATCCCGATGTTCCCTGCGGCCACTCTTCCCATATCCCTTAGATCGGCTTCTTTAAACCGTATGGACTTCCCCTGCCTTGTTGTTAAGAAAATATCCTGTTCCCCGCTTGATACCCGCACAGCAATCAGTTCGTCTTCTTCCCTGATTTTCAGAGCAATGATTCCTATCGACCTGGGATGGCTGTAAGACTCTAACGTGGTTTTTTTAACCAATCCCTTTCTTGATGCCATAACAACATATTTACCTTCTTCAAAACCCTTCACAGAAAGTGTGGTGGCCACCCTTTCGCCCCTTTGCAGTTGCAGAAGATTTACAATCGCTTTTCCGCGCGTCACCCGACCGCCCTCAGGAATCTCATGAACCTTCTTCCAGTGAACACGTCCCTTATTCGTAAAGAAAAGGAAATAATCATGGGAAGATGCAACAAACAAGAGTTCTACGAAATCTTCCGCCTTAGGTTTTACACCGGTCATTCCCTTGCCACCTCGGCGCTGGGCCCTGTAAAGACTGATTGGATTTCTCTTAATATAGCCATCATGACTGATGGTCACCACCATGTCTTCTTCCGCTATAAGATCCTCCATATCAATGTCTCCGACATCCTCAAGGATTTCTGTCCTGCGCTCATCCCCATATTTTTTCTGGATATCCTTTATTTCATCCTTGATAATCTGGAGTACCATAGCTTCGCTTTCCAGAATTGCCTTAAACCTCGCTATATTCTTAATTAAATCCTGGTATTCCGCATTGATCTTCTCCCTTTCCAATCCTGTGAGTCTCTGTAATCTCATGTCCAGAATTGCCTGGGCCTGGATGTCCGAAAGATCTAAATCAGACATCAGGCGCCCCTTTGCCTCTTTGGGGTCAGAGGAAGACCTGATTAACTCGATAACATCATCCAAAAAATCCAGCGCTTTTTTTAGTCCCTCAAGAATATGCGCGCGTTCTTCTGCCCTCCTCAGGTCATAAATAGTCCTTCGTATAATAATTTCCCGACGATGAGCCACAAAGTGCTCCAAGATCCCTTTCAGCGTCAAGATTTCCGGTCGCCCATTTACAATGGCCAGCATGATAATCCCGAACGAGGTTTCCATCTGCGTAAATTTATACAACCTGTTAAGGATCACAAGCGCCTTTCCGTCCCTTTTTACTTCTACAACGATACGCATCCCGTCTCTATCAGATTCATCCCTTATGTCAGATATACCCTCTATCTTTTTTTCCCTAACCAGTGCTGCCATTTTCTCCAGGAGTTTACTTTTGTTTACCTGATAAGGTATCTCAGAGATCACCACTCTTTCCCTATTCTTCCCAACTTTCTCTACGAACGCCCTGGCCCTGATCTTAATGATACCCCGACCCGTTCTGTACGCCTCACGAATCCCTTTTTTGCCCAGGATAAATCCGGCTGTTGGAAAATCCGGTCCAAAAACAATCCCTATCAACTCGTCCAGATCAATGTCAGGTTTATCAATCACCCTTACAACGGCATTGCATATCTCTGATAGATTGTGCGGTGGAATGTTTGTTGCCATACCGACGGCGATTCCTGAAGAACCATTGATCAATAAATTAGGTATGGTGGTTGGGAGAATGTCAGGTTCTTGTAAAGAGCCATCATAATTTGGAGTGAAACCGACTGTTTCTTTTTCAAGATCCGAAAGAAAATCCTGGGCAAGCCGTGTCATCCTTACTTCCGTATATCGCATGGCCGCCGGTGGGTCCCCGTCGACAGATCCGAAATTTCCCTGGCCGTCTACCAGGGGATACCTCAGGGAAAAATCCTGGGCCATTCGTACTATTGTATCGTAAACTGCTGCATCTCCATGTGGGTGGTATTTACCAATTACGTCCCCAACCAGCCTTGCAGATTTCTTAAACGGTCTGTTGAAGTAATTTTTAAGATCATACATTCCATATAGGACACGCCTGTGAACCGGCTTAAGTCCATCCCTGATATCAGGCAGGGCCCTCCCAACGATGACACTCATTGAGTATTCGAGATAGGATTTTTTCATCTCATCTTCTATTTTGACTACATGAGTGTGTAATTCCGAAACCATCTTTGTTCTCCTTCTTATATATCCAACTCTGTGACTTCTAATGCGTTATTCTGGATGAATTCCCTCCTGGGCTCCACCTTATCACCCATCAGGATCGTAAACATATCATCCGCATCCACAGGGTCCTCTATCTGCACCTTGAGTAATGTCCTTTTTTCAGGATCCATAGTCGTCGTCCACAGTTGTCCCGGGTTCATTTCTCCAAGGCCCTTATATCTCTGGATCATGAGGCCCTTCTTTGCTTTTTCCATGAGTTCTGTCAGCAGTTCTTGCGGTCCGCTAATTTTTTTCTTCTCTCCATCACCTGTGGAAATATATTTAACCTTCTTAAGCTCTCGAAATTCCTTAGATACTCCCATTACCTGCCTTAATTCCGGGGAGGAAACAAACTCCCAGTTGACTGAAGATGTCTGACCCCCATTATGTGTTTCCGTCACAATGAATTCATAGTAACCACCCTCTTCGTCAAGCTGAACATCTCGTATACGAAACCCATTCTCCTGAAGTTTTTGAAAAAATTTCTCCATAAATTCTTCATTCTTGAAAAAACTTTTGTCTGTTGGACCCTCAGATGCCAAAAATTCTATAAACCTTGTACTATAACCTCTTCTCGTAAGCTTACTGAGGCTTTCATAGAATTTTATTACACCGTTGACTAATCTAACAAGCTTGGCACCGGAAACTTCTTCTCCATTCTCCATTAATACCTTTTCTTTTTCCGAAACCTTTTTCAATATGAAATCATTAAATTCTTCTTCATCTTTTATAAACAACTCCTTTTTTCCGGCTAACACCCGATATAGCGGCGGCTGAGCAACGTAAAGATAGCCGTTATCGATAAGATCCGGCATCTGCCTGAAAAAGAAAGTCAAAAGGAGCGTACGGATATGCGCGCCGTCCACATCCGCATCAGTCATAATAATTACTTTATGATAACGTAACTTATTAATATTATACTCTTTATCCCCAATTCCTGTTCCTAAGGCAGTAATCATAGTCCGTATCTCTTCACTTGAGATCATCTTATCGAATCGAGCCTTTTCAACATTAAGAATTTTTCCCTTTAACGGTAATATTGCCTGGGATCGGCGATCCCTCCCTTGCTTTGCAGAACCTCCTGCTGAATCTCCCTCTACAATAAAAATCTCGCTTCTACTGGGATCCCTTTCTTGACAATCCGCGAGCTTACCCGGCAGAGAATGATCCCCGAGAATGCCTTTCCGTCGTGCAAGTTCCCTCGCCTTTCTCGCTGCATCCCTGGCACGTGCCGCATCTATTACCTTAGAAAGAATTGATTTAATAATAGATGGATTTTCCTCAAAAAAACTACTTAATCCCTCATTGACCAGAGTCTCAACCAACCCCTTTACTTCACTGTTTCCAAGTTTAGTCTTTGTTTGACCTTCGAATTGTGGCTCGGGTAGTTTCACACTGATAACCCCTGTCAAACCTTCCCTTACATCATCCCCGGTTAGTTTCTCCTTGAAGTTCTTGGACAGTGGTGAATTCTGTAAGTACTGATTAACACTTCTTGTTAAGGCCGATCTAAACCCGCTAAGGTGACTCCCACCTTCTTTGGTATTAATATTGTTGGCAAACGTAAACAGATTTTCCTTATAAGAATTATTGTATTGTAGTGAAATCTCTATCAGCACGCCATTTTTCTCACCGGAAATATAAATAGGCTTTCTATGAAGGGTTTCCTTGTTCTTGTTTAAATACTCCACAAAGGATTTTATACCTCCCTCATAGATAAAATCCTTCTTTCTTCCGCTACGCTCGTCAGAGATTTTTATTCTCACCCCTTTTGTTAAAAAGGATAGTTCTCGCATCCTCTTTACCAGAGTCTCAAAGTCAAAAGCACTAATCTCAAAAATCTGGTTATCCGGCATAAAATGGATTTTAGTGCCCCTCTTTTTTGTATCCCCTTTAATCTCTAATCTGTTTTTTGTTTTTCCTCTCTCATAACGCTGATAATAGATCTTGCCATCACGGTATACTTCCACTACCAGGTACTCAGACAAGGCATTTACAACCGAAACGCCAACCCCATGAAGTCCTCCTGATACCCTATAGGTCTTATTGTCGAATTTTCCTCCGGCATGGAGTTTGGTCATAACAACTTCCAGGGCTGGCATATTCTCAGTTTTATGCATGTCCACCGGTATCCCTCGACCGTTGTCAATAATAACCACACTATCATCGCTCAAAAGTCGGACATCTATAAAGTCACAGTATCCAGCCAGTGCCTCGTCTATACTGTTATCAACCACTTCATATACTAAGTGATGAAGCCCTTCAGAAGCGGTATTGCCAATATACATGGCCGGCCTTTTTCGAACTGCCGCCAATCCCTCCAGAACTTTTATATCAGATGCAACGTAAGTTGTTTTTTTATCTTCCATTTTATAGCCTCATTGGCATAATTAGACCTAA
>JADFWA010000049.1 GCA_015222855.1 Pseudomonadota bacterium
ATTGTCAACAATGATGAGTCATATACCAAGCGGTTTTATGATAAATTCAAGTATTGCAACGAGCGCAATGTGGAATTGGCCTCCACCGCCGACATTGTAAAAGATGAAGAGATGAAAGAGGCACAGAGCATTGTTGAACGCCAGCTTGCAGCCTATGGCAAGTCTTTCAACGTCCTGCTTTCCCTGTGGAAGGACAATAATCGGATAAGCGAGCGCATGCTTAAGGGCGGCGATAAGTTGATTGAGATAGCGCAGAATGTTGCCGGGAACGCCGGGGGTGAGATGGTTTCCGCAAAGGATTCCCTGATCAGGCTCTCCACGATTTTGCTCGTTGTCGGCCTTGTTGTCGGGATAGTCCTTGCCTACCTTATTATCAGGACGATCGGAAAGGCCCTGAATCGGGTTATTGAGCATTTAACCGACAGCTCCGACCAGGTGGCCGCTGCTTCCGGCGAGATTTCTTCAGCCTCCCAGTCCCTTGCCGAGGGGGCCGGTGAGCAGGCATCCTCTCTGGAGGAGACATCGTCATCACTGGAAGAGCTGGCCTCGATGACGAGGCAGAATGCCGACAACGCGCGTCAGGCCGACGGCCTGACGAATGAAGCGGGGAAGGTGGTCAAGGATGTCAATGATAAGCTTGGACGTATGACCGAGGCGGTAACTGATATTGCCAGGAATTCCGAGGAGACCCAGAAGATTATAAAGACGATTGATGAGATTGCGTTCCAGACCAATCTCCTTGCCCTGAATGCGGCTGTTGAGGCGGCCCGCGCGGGGGAAGCGGGTGCGGGGTTTGCCGTGGTGGCCGAGGAGGTAAGAAACCTTGCCATGCGGTCGGCCGAGGCGGCGAAGAACACGAGCGATCTGATAGGAAATACCGTGAATGCCGTCAAGGAGGGTTCCAGGCTCAACGAGGAGACCAATGAGGCATTCAAGCAGAATGCCGAAATAGTAGGTAAGACAGGTGAACTGGTGAGCGAGATAGCGGCGGCATCCCAGGAACAGGCCCAGGGGATTGAACAGATAAACAAGGCCATGACCGAGATGGACAAGGTAACCCAGCAGGTTGCGGCCAATGCCGAGGAGGCGGCCTCCGCCTCTGAAGAGATGAGCGCCCAGGCGGAGGGTATGAAGGGTATCGTTGGAGAATTGACTACCATGGTCGGCGGCGGCAGGGGAAAAGCGGTAAGCGTGAAACGGAAACCCGCCGGCAGGGGGATTGCCGGTAGACTTCACAAGACCATAACGGCTCCCCCTGAGGAAGCAGAGGCAGCTCTTCCCGCACGTCCGAAAACGGTGAGAGAGGTCAAGCCCGAAGAGGTTATACCTATGGAGGAAGGGGATTTTAAGGATTTTTAAAGGAAGGCGAAAGGCGCATGGCTTAGGGCGCAGGATATTCAGGTAGCGCAGGACTTTAGTCTTGCACGCACGGATAATGGCAAGGCCGAAGCCCGCCAGACAAACAGAGGATCTGCGACCTTGCGTTACAGAAGCCTTTTACCCTTAACCTTTTACCTTTAACCTGAATATACAAGGAGGTTATAAACGATGGCGGCTGAATCGATGGAAGCGGCTTTGGCGAGTAAAGAGGGGAAATATCTTACCTTTGAGCTTGGTGGTGAAGAATACGGCCTGGAAATTCTCAAGGTAAAGGAGATCATCGGCATCATGAACATCACCTCCGTTCCGCAGACGCCGGAATACGTAAAGGGAGTTATAAATCTCAGGGGAAAGGTTATCCCCGTAATCGATCTTCGTCTGAAGTTCGAGATGGAACCGCTCGAATATAACGAACGTACATGTATAATTGTGGTTGATATTGCCGGTAAATCCGGGACCAAAGTCATGGTGGGCACTGTGGTGGATTCCGTTTCCGAAGTCCTGAATATCAAAGCTGAGGAGATAGAGGATACGCCGACCTTCGGGGTCAGATTGAATACCGACTATATCCTGGGTATGGCCAAGGTCAAGGGAGGGGTCAAGATTCTGCTCGATATTGACCAGGTGCTCTCGGACGAAGAGATTGATAATCTGGAGGGAGCAAGGTAGGGGTAGTGATAGTTGTCGGGGATCAGATCCCTGAGCCATGTCAGTAGTATATCGTTTCATAAAAACACTGTCATATCGACCGAAGGGAGATATCTTTATATCACTCGTAATTTATTAAGATTTCTCGCTTCCCTCGAAATGACATTCTCGGACAGCCTCATAGAAACCCTTAACCCTTAACCTATTGTTAACATTATGCCACATGAATTAAGTGACAACGATTTTGAAAAGATAAGACGCCTTGTTTATGAGCAATGCGGTATCAATCTGCATGCCGGCAAAAAGGAACTGGTAAAGGCCCGGTTGGGTAAACGTCTGAGAGAAGGAAACTTCAGGTCTTTTGCGGACTATTATCGTCATGTAACAACCAAAGAGGGGATCGATGAGCTGATTGTCATGATCGATTCCATCTCTACCAACCTGACGATGTTTTTCAGGGAAGACAGCCATTTCCTGAAGCTTCAAGAAGTTGTGCCCGTGATGATAAGCGCGGTCGGAGACGGCCGCCGTGGGTCGAAACTGAGGATATGGAGCGCGGGCTGTTCGACCGGAGAGGAGCCTTACACGCTTGCCATTACCTTGAAGGAGATTTTGGGGGACAGTAACTGCGATTTCAAAATACTGGCCACCGATATTTCCACAAAGGTGCTCAAGACCGCCGCCGCCGGTATATACTCTGAAGACAGGGTCAAGAAAATTCCCCGGTTGTTGCTGAAAAAATATTTTCAGATCGGGCAGGGACGTTGGGAGGGATCCTATCGTGTGAAGAGGGAGTTGCGGGATGTTGTCAAATTCAAGAGATTTAACCTTATGGAGACCCTTCCTTCCGGTAAACTTTTTGACATCATATTCTGCAGGAACGTAATGATATATTTTGATAAAGTGACACAAAGCGGTTTGGTGAACAGGTTTTACGACTGTCTGGGAGAAGGGGGTCATTTTTTTGTCGGGCATTCTGAAAGCTTGACGGGTTTAACCCACCGGTTCAAATACATCGAACCGAGCGTTTATCGTAAATAACTAATCCACCCCCACCCTGCCCTCCCCCTTCAAGGGGGAGGGGATAGGGGAGGGGGTGTAAACGGATAGCTTTATGAATCGAATTGTAGTCGGAATTTCAGACATGAAGGTAGCAGGCAATATTGATGACGTGCTGATTACTCACGCCCTTGGTTCATGTATCGGTGTTACTGTTTATGATCCCAAGGTAAAGGTGGGGGGGCTTTTGCATTACATGCTTCCCGATTCAAATCTTGATTTGAATAAGGCAAAAAAAACCCCGGCAATGTTTGCCGATACGGGCATACCTCTTCTCTTTAAATCCTGTTACAAGTTGGGAGCTGAAAAAAAGCGGATGATCGTAAAGGTCGCCGGTGGAGCCAGTATCCTGGATGACGCAAACTATTTCCGGATCGGCCAGAAGAACATAACCGCTTTAAAAAAGATATTCTGGAAAAATAATGTCCTGATAGACGGCGAGGACACCGGCCAAAACTACAACCGGACCGTTCATCTGGATATCGCCACCGGCAAGGTTGTCGTTAAGAACTCCGGCGGGGTTTATATAGAGCTGTAGGAGTCTGTTATGATCGATGACAAATTTTTGAAGTCAATTAAAAACCTTCCTCCATTTCCGGCGACGGTACAAAAGGTCTCGGCGCTGATCAGTGACCCCGATTTTTCGATGATGGATCTGGTCGGTGTTATTGAATACGATCAGGCAATAACGGCTAATATCCTCAAGATGTGCAACTCGGCATATTTCGGTGTCCGGCACAAGATAAGCAACCTGCGTCAGGCCGTATCCTATCTTGGGCGGGAAAATATTGTCCGTGTGGTTAACGCGGCGGGAACGTCAAGGTATTATAAGAAGGCTGAAGGTTATTACATAGACGAAGCGGCCAAACTGTGGGAACATTCCGTGGGGGTGGCCCTCATGACCCAGATCCTGTCCAGAAAGATTTATGGTCGTGAGGATAATAAACTTTTTACGGCGGGACTCCTGCACGATATCGGGAAGGTTGTTCTGGGGGAGTTTGTGCATGAGTCATTTCAAGAGATCATGGGGCTCGTTACGGATCATGGGTATTCTTTTCTTGAAGCGGAAGAAGAGGTGATCGGTATCAATCATGCACAACTGGGCGGGGAGATAGCTGTCCTCTGGAAGTTTCCCAGGGAGATAAGGGATGCCATCGCCTATCATCATCGCCCCGATCTGATGGAGGAAGGTGACGATGCCATCCCCTGGCTCATTTATCTTTCAGATCAGGCCTGTCTGATGATGGGAATCGGCGGCGGTGTGGACGGTCTGGCCTACAGGGGGCTGGGGGAAGTTATTGACAAGTTCAATCTTCGCCAGAAGGATTTTGAAGAGAGCATAGTCCTGTTGTTGAAGGATCTTGAAAAGGCAAAGGAATTGGTCGATTTGGTGGAGAGTGAAAGTAAAGGTTAAGGGTTAAGGGTTAAGGGTTAAGGGCTAAGGGTCTTAAACCCAAATAAACCAAACAGACCAGAAAGCTGAAAGCTTAAACGGAACAGACCAGATAAGTTAAGACATTTGCTGTTTGTCTTACATTTTCGCAATTACTGAGAGGTCATTATGTCTTTCAATGTATTGATAGTGGATGATTCAAGATCAATGCGTGGGGTTATAAAGAAAATTATTTCAATTTCAGGTTTCAAGATGGATCAATGTTTTGAAGCCGGAAACGGAAAAGAGGCCTTGGAAGCACTGGCGTGGGACTGGGTGGATGTAATTGTGTCGGATATAAATATGCCGGAGATGAACGGGTTTGAGCTGCTTGCCGAACTTAAGAAGGACAACCTTCTTAAGGAGATCCCAGTTATAGTAATAACCACGGAAAGCAGTGAAGAACGGATGCAGGATGCCTTCAATTTGGGCGCGAAGGGTTTTATAAAAAAGCCTTTCTCGCCTGAGGAGGTCAGGAAAATTCTTTACGAGGTCATAGGGGTGAGCGATGAAGGAGAATATGAAGAAGATACAGGAGACGATGAGGCTTTCGATTTTTGAAGTCTTTGAAAAGATGTTTTATATTTTTTTAGAACCTCTGGATGGTGAATATGACGCATATGATATGGAGGCGGTTATAGAGTTTGAAGGCACCACAAGCGGGGAGATCAGGCTGTTGCTTTCCAGGGATGTGGTGAAGACCATGGTTGAAAATATGCTGGGTCTGGCGGAAGATGAAATTACCGGACAGGATATGGAGGACTGTTCAAAGGAGGCGGCCAATATGATCGCCGGAAATTTCCTCGGCAATCTTGACAGCACAGAGGCATTTAATCTGTCAATACCGACATTCAGACTTGAATGTTCCGGGTTGCCTGCCGGGGAAAATACCTGCAGAATGGGCTTTGACTCCGACGGCGGAAAGATCGGGATAGTGGTTGAGGTTAAGTAAAGTAAAGGCTAAGGGCCAAATGCTAAAGGCTAAAGGTAAAGCCCAAAGGAGATTCTAAAGCGAGTTCAGAACGACAAGTTATTTCACTTTTTCATTTTGATATTCGCATTCCTTTTGCCTTTAGCCCTGCGTCTTTAGCCTTGCGTATATACCATGAAAGAAAGAGATATCCAGTTATATGAATATTATCTGAACCCCGGCTACATATTCCTGAACCGGGAGCCTTCCATTATATCTACGGCCCTCGGGTCGTGTGTGGCGGTGTCCCTGTGGGACCGCAAAAGGAATTATGGCGGCATGGCGCATTATCTATATCCCTTTACCGACAGCAAAGAGGAGGCAACCGCCAGGTATGGAAATGTGGCGGTTAACTACCTCGTACGGATGTTTCTGGAGGAGGGGGCCGATAAAAAAAATATTGAAGCCCAGATATTTGGCGGGGCATCATTACAACAGTCAACCGAGTGTGAAAGAATAGCAAAGGAAAATATCAGGATAGCCAGAAGTATTTTAAAGAGATTCAGGATCAGGATTATTTCGGAAGATGTGGGCGGTGATATAGGTCGAAAGCTTGTCTACAATACTTTAAGTAATGAAGCCATCGTTTACAGGGCGAAGAATCTTCGCCGGAATGACTGGCATCCCTACATAGGTGACAGGGAGTAGAATCTTTATCCGCAACATCTACGTTTTTTGCGCGGATGTTGGCGCCAGTTCAAACAACAAGATTTAGTTAAAAGTGTGAAGTGAACTAAATTTGTTTAAGTGCCTAAAGTTTGAAGTGCCTGCCTGTGCCGGGCACGGCAGACAGGCCTAAAGTGAACTAAAGTTAACTGATCAAAATCCTTAACTTTAGGCACTTTAGTTCACTTTGCACTTCACGCTTCTTTGGCTTTAGGCACTTTTTTGAACCTTTTTGGTTGCGGCTTTGCCGTTTTGGGGAACATATGACCACGGGAAAGATAAGAGTACTCATTGTTGATGATTCCGCCATCGTGAGGAAGATATTTACCGAGGAACTTTCAAGATTTCCCGATATTGAAATAGTGGGGACAGCCCCTGATCCCTTTGTTGCCAGGGATAAGATTGTAAAGCTCAAACCGGATGTGATAACCCTGGATATCGAAATGCCGAGGATGGACGGCCTTACATTTCTCAAAAAGCTGATGAAACATTATCCGCTGCCGGTAATCATAGTGAGTTCCCTGACGCCAAAAGGGGGAAAGTTGACGCTGGAGGCGATGGATATCGGGGCTGTGGAGGTGATTGGGAAGCCGGGTGGGTCCTATTCGGTCGGGGATATGAGCGCTCAACTGGCGGAGAAGATAAGGGCGGCGTCGAGGGTAAAGATGGTGAAGAGAGACCTGGATGAAGAGACCGTTTCTGAAAGTTCCGGGCCGATAAGGGCCCTTGCGGAGACTTCCAATAAGATTATCGCTATCGGCGCCTCTACGGGAGGGACGGAGGCGTTGAAAAACGTTCTGTCCAAGATGCCACCCAATTCACCGGGGATAGTCGTGGTGCAGCACATGCCGGCCAAGTTTACAACGGCCTTTGCGGACAGGCTGAACGATATCTGTCAGATCGCAGTAAAAGAGGCCCAGAATAATGATTCCGTAACTCCGGGGACAGCATTGATCGCCCCGGGTAATTACCATATGATCTTGAGGAGGAGCGGCGCGAGGTACTATGTTGATATCAAAACCGGGCCGATGGTTCACCATCAGCGTCCGGCAGTTGACATATTGTTCAAATCTACCGCCCAGTATGCCGGGCCGAATTCGATCGGCATCATACTTACCGGTATGGGGG
>JADFWA010000050.1 GCA_015222855.1 Pseudomonadota bacterium
AGATATGTTTTTGACCTTCCGATTCAGGCCGCATGGAAAGACGCGGCCGGGGAGGTCAAAAAAGAGACCGGAATCACAAGGGATATCAGTTCTTCAGGAGTGTTCATGATTTGCAAAAATCCCATTGACAGGGACTGCGAGATCGATTTCCAGATTGATCTTCCATCTCTCGCGGAAAATGCAAATAGCCGTGTGTCAGCCCGTGGCAGGGTTGTCAGAAACGTCAGCATGGCCCACTCTGATAAATGCTATGGTTATGGAATCGTGTTTAACAATTATAAGATATTAAGGCTAAACCCTTAAAATAGTAACAGTTCACGGTTAACAGTTTACCACGCCAAGGCGTGGTTGATCAAAAAAATTCATTTAAAAAAACCATGAACCGTAACCCGTTACATATACATATAATATTTACGAATAGCAAAATAATGGTTAACAATTAGAACCACTCAACTATTCCTAATCTAAAAAGGAAATAATGAGGTGGAACAAAAATGAAAAAATCGTTAATCACATTAACCGTCATGCTAACAGCCGCAGCTCTGACTGCTGTGTTTTCCGGCCCGGCTATGGCCAAGGTAACAGGGCGTTGTGATAACTGTCATACAATGCACAACTCGCAAGGTGGTTCGGCTATGGCGACAGACGGTTCATCGCCTGAATTGGGAACCCCACCGTACGGAACTCTCCTGACAGACACCTGCGTGGGGTGCCATTCCGGTGTAGTTGTCACAGATGCTTACTATAATCTGGGTGGATGCAATGTGCCGATCGTCAACCACACAGGCGGCAGCGGCCCAACCAACTACCTGGCCGGCGGTAATTTCTGGTGGGTTGCTGATAACGGCGGTAACGAAGATACAAAGGGCCACAATGTTCTCGGCATATCAGGGGAGGATGCGCATCTCACGCTAAGTGGCCCACAAGAGGCCCCGGGTAACCAGCAAGGGGGTATGTGCAAGACAGCAGGGTGTCATGGTTCTTTGGCCAGAGAGAACACTCATGTTCCCGAACTTGGAAGCGGGTGCGAAGGCTGCCATCTTAGGGTGCGGCACCATGCGGATGACAGGGGTGATCCGGTGACAGGGAGTTACCGAGTAACGACTGAGGATCAGGGATGGTACCGCTTTTTGGCGGCACATTCAGGGAATCATGTGAAACCTTTTGGTGTTCATGGAATCGAAGATGTTGACTGGCAGCAACTGTCCAAAGCATCAGCAAACAAACACAATGAATATCGTGGCTCGGCTGGAGGTAATGAAACGTACACAACGCTAAATGATGCCCAGAATCCCACAGTAACCGCCTTTTGTTGCGGTTGCCATGGAGAGTTCCATATTCAAGAGGAAAGCGGTTCATGGATCCGGCATCCATCAGACGCGGTTTTGCCAGACCGTGATCCTGACTCCGAGTATGAGGCTTATACGAAGTATGACCCTCTGGCCCCGGTGGCGCGCGATTCCCTGACTGCTGTGAGCCCCAGCGTACAAGCAAACTCTGACATGGTTATGTGCCTTTCGTGCCACAGGCCCCACGGCAGCCCTTATGCTGACCTGTTAAGGTGGAAATATACCGGTGACGGGGGTTGTGAGGCCCAGGGTGAATCAGAGTGTGGCTGTTTTGTTTGCCATACGCAGAAGGGGACTTACAGTAATCCTTGACCCTGGCGGAGTTTCTCTGACCGGGTGGGAAGGAAGTGAGGAGCGGAGAGCAGGGAGCGGAGAGCTGAGGGCATAAGGAAAGAAGGTGAGAGGTCAGTGATTTTGAATTGATAATTTTGAATTCAGTAAGGAACTATTTACAAATAATAAAATAACAATTAACAGTTAAATAATCACTCAATAATTTACCAGTTTAGTGCCAAAGGAGGTGATGAAAACGTAACATGAATCGTAACTATTTAGGTGTTTAGACTGAAGGCTATAGGCTGAAGGAAACAGATGATTCATAGCCAACTGAGTAGTTACCATAAATCACTGGTGCGTTTTTAATAACCAGTAACTAATAACCAATACCTAATACCTAATACCCAATACCCAATTAACTAAGGAGGTGGAACAAAAATGAAAAAAACACTAATCACATTAACAATCATGCTGGCAGCCGCAGCCCTGGTTGCGGTCTTTTCCTGTCCGGCCATGGCTGCGGTAAGCGGGCCGTGTGTCGATTGTCACACCATGCATAACTCGCAGAACGGTGATCCCATGGCAACTGATTTGGCTGGTACCCCAACTGAAGATACTTTTGGACATCTCACCAGGTCAAGCTGCATCGGTTGTCATAAGGGCCCTACGGTCGGGGGCGCTCCGGATGTCATGATGACCTATGATGACCCTGACGAAGATGTATCTGCGGGTGGGAGCTTTGCTGTATGGACGGATAGTACCGACGATGCCAAGATCCATAACGTGCAGGATATGTACGGGTTAACCATTACAACCGACTTGCAGAATAACACTGCCAGCGGTGTTCCAGGCCTTGGTACTGACTTCGCCAACATGAATAACCTGAGCGGAGGAAGCCCCGATCCTCAAAAACTGACGTGCGCAGGTGCTTGGGGTTGCCATGGTGTGATCAATAACGCGAGTCTCACCACGTCTGATGCAGGTATCCGTGGCTTCCATCACGGGAGCGATGCGTATCGTTATCTCAAGATCGAGGGTGCGGCTGGCAATGACGTTATAGGTAAAGGTTCAGGCGACTGGGAGGCAGGTACCGGTGGGGCAACTTCGACTAACCACAACGTGTACAGCGCTTCCACGACTGTGGGTATTAACAAGCTGTGCGCCAACTGCCATCCGGATTTCCACGACATGACCGATACATATAGCGGTACATATCCTGGTGGGAGCTGGATCAGGCACCCGACGGATAACACGTTTGCTAATACCGCCACCAATGCTGGTTGGGATCTCAGTAGTGTGACCACTAACTACAAACAGAATCCGTTCGCGTTTACAGACATTAGTCAAGCGACTACAACCGATGCATACAGTGCGCAAACTACCAGTGCAGCAGTGTCATGTCTTTCCTGTCACCGTGCCCATGGCACACCCTATGCTGATCTGCTTCGCTTTCCGTATGATGGCCAGGATGCAGGCAGTGCTGTTTCACAAGGCTGTTTAGGCTGCCATTACAAGCAGAGAGGATAGAGGATCTTGATTTAGTTTCAATACTGATTGGCTGAATTTTAGATAAGGGGGAAAAGGCTTGGATAAGCTTTTCCCCCTTTTTTTTCAGCAATTCTCAATAAGCGCCTTGCGGTTTTATTATGAATATTTTAAAATATAAATATGGAGCAAAAAGCAAATCATTCTTTCCGGAATAGATTAGCCATGCTTGAAAGCAAGACAGGTTTCTTTGTAACCTTGCGTGAAATTTTTATTTTAATCCTTTTGGCTGTTCTTGTTTTCATAATCTATTCAAACTCCATGAAAAGCCCTTTCGTCTTTGATGATAAGGACGATATATTAGATAATCCACAAATTCGTCTGACCAGACTCTCTGTAGAGAATTTAACACGGGCAGGTCTTCAAAGCCCAAACCCAAAACGTCTGATAGCTAATATCAGCTTTGCCCTTAACTACTATTTCCATAAATACAATGTTGCCGGCTTTCATCTGGTTAATATCTTTATTCATATTACCACCGGCATTTTCCTCTATTTTTTTACAAAAATTACTTTAAACATTTATTATGTCAAATCCTCATCAAGTATCAAATATCAAACAACAACCGGTAACCGGTCTATTAACCCGGAATTCATTTCATTTTTTACTTCATTAATCTGGCTCGTTCACCCCATACAAATCCAATCGGTAACTTATATTGTCCAGCGAATGAACAGCATGGCCGCCATGTTTTATGTGTTGAGCTTGTTGCTTTATGCAAATGGTCGTCTTGCGAAAAAAAGGTGGAAAAACTGGGGTTTCTTTTCATGCAGCATACTTTCCGGCCTGCTGGCTCTGGGCTCCAAAGAAATATCTGCAACCCTGCCATTTTTTATTTTGCTTTATGAGTGGTATTTTTTTCAAGAAATGGACATATCATGGCTAAAACGCCATTTGTTACTTTTGGCAGGCTTGTTATCCGTTCTTGTCCTGCTGCTATTTATATTTACAGGAGCCCATCCTCTGGAAAGGATATTGTCTGATTACAATCATCGTGATTTTACCTTGACACAGAGAGTGCTGACAGAATTTAGGGTGGTAATCTTTTATTTAAGCCTTTTGATGTTTCCGCACCCGTCCAGACTTAATCTGGATCACGATTTTTCAATTTCCCATACTCTGATTGATCCTTTTACTACTCTTATTTCAATAGTTTTTATCACCGGGTTAATCGGGCTTTCCTTTTGTATGGCAAAAAAAAAGCGTCTTTTTTCTTTTTGCATTCTCTGGTTTTTGGGGAATCTTGTGATCGAATCTTCCGTAATCGGGCTGGAAATTATTTTCGAGCACCGCAACTATCTTCCTTCAATGTTAATAATTCTGATGTTAGTTATGCTTGTCTGCCAGCATATAAAACCAAAATGGTTTCAAATAGGACTTCTTATTACTGTGGCGATTTTGTTTTCTGTCTGGACGTATGAAAGAAACAACGTGTGGAAAGATGATATTACACTCTGGAGAGATTGTGTTGAAAAATCCCCTGACAAGGCTCGGCCCCATAACTCCCTTGGAGCTGCTCTTTTAATCCGTGAGAATATAAATGAAGCTATTATTCATTTCTCAGAAGCGCTTCGCATCAAACCTGACGATTTAAAAGCTCTCAATAACATGGGAATTGCGCTGGCAAAAAAGGGATATATTGAGGAAGCAACAGGCTATTTTACCCAGGCGCTTCATATCAAACCAGATGATGACAATACCCACAATAACATAGGGTTTGTCATGGCGAAACAAGGCAACCTAAACCAGGCTATCAAGCATTATTCCAAAGCGCTGCAAAAAAGGCCATACTTTGCTGAAGCGAATAACAACATGGGACTTGCTATGGCAAAACAAGGCAACATAAACCGGGCAATATTTTATTATTCCCGTGCGCTGATAATTAAACCTGAATTTGCAAAAGCACATAATAATCTCGGGCTTGCTCTAACAAAGCAAGGAAATCTCAAAAAGGCCATTGATCATTATTTTAAAGCTCTTCAAATCAGACCTTACTTTGCCGACGCTCATAACAATTTAGGACTTGCTCGGGCGAAACAGCACAGACTTGATGAGGCTATCAGTCATTTTTCCGAAGCGCTCCGAATCAGACCCGATTTTGCTGAAGCACATAATAATATAGGGGTTGCTCTAACAAATCAGGGGAATCTTAAAAAGGCTATCAGTCATTTTTCCGAAGCGCTGCGAATCAGACCCGATTTTGCCGGCGCTCGCAAGAACCTGAAAATCGGTATGG
The DNA here is from genome assembly GCA_015222855.1 of Pseudomonadota bacterium. GTDB lineage: Bacteria > Desulfobacterota > Syntrophia > Syntrophales > JADFWA01 > JADFWA01. The sequence continues at coordinate 5,407 of JADFWA010000050.1, forward strand.
GCTTAATTGGCAAGTCAGATGGCTTTCCATGAGGTTCATCTAATTGAGTTTGTTTTGGTAAAAAAATAGCCAAAACATGGTGGTAACCCCTTTTTAAAAAAACTCCTGCGTCAGGACTGGGAATGAATGTCCCCTATTGCGACGCGCTTTTTGCTTTTTTAGCGCCTATTTTACGGTCTCGACGGCCTTTCCGCAGGGTATGATGGCTAGTCGAGGCCTCCTTTTCCCAGGGCAAGTTGCAATTCGCGATGGGCTTTCCTAAAGCCGGGATTGATGCGGAGCGCCTCTGAATAATGAGATATTGCCTCATCGAGCTTTCCCTGCATGGCCAGACCAAGCCCCAGATTG
>JADFWA010000051.1 GCA_015222855.1 Pseudomonadota bacterium
GACGTAAGCTCCTACAAGGATGCCCCCGCCGGCTTCCGTTTCTGGTGCGGCCCGACTATTGAGCCATCAGACATAAAAACAGCTATTGAGGCGCTGGAAAGAACATATCTGGAAGAGATCGCTAAGATGGGAGGAAAACATTAAATGCCAAAGGTTCTTGTAAGTGATACCCTGGCCAATGAGGGTATTGAAATATTTAAAAATGTCCCGGGGATTGAGGTTGACGTTCTGACGGATCTCACCCCTGACAAGCTTAAAGAAACAATAAAGGACTACGACGGACTCGCCATAAGGAGCGTTACCAAGGTCACCAGTGAGCTGGTAGATAAAGCTGACAAACTGAAGGTAATAGGAAGGGCCGGGATAGGACTCGATAACGTTGATGTTGATGCGGCAAGTAAAAGGGGTATCATGGTGATGAATACGCCGGGCGGCAACACCATCACCACAGGTGAGCACGCCATATCACTCATGCTATCCCTCGCCAGGAATATTCCCCAGGCCTCAGCATCCATGAAATCCCAAAAATGGGAGAAAAAGAGATTCATGGGGGCCGAGGTTTACAACAAGACCCTGGGAATTATAGGTATCGGAAGAGTCGGCTCCATCGTGGCCGACCGTGCACTGGGCATTAAAATGAATGTCATCGCCTATGACCCCTTCATATCACCGGAGGCCGCGGAGAAGATGGGGATTACTCTCGTAACTGTTGATGAACTTCTGAAAGACTCTGACTTTATTTCCGTACATGCCCCGATGACCAAGGAAACGAAGGGAATGGTCGATGCCGCCGCTTTTGCTAAAATGAAAGACGGTGTTTTCATTATTAATTGTTCCAGGGGAGGAATTGTAAACGAAAGGGACCTCTATGATGCCCTCGTCTCGGGGAAGGTTGCCGGTGCGGCGCTCGATGTATTCGAAGAAGAACCAACCACGAACTGGGATCTGGTGTCTCTGGATAATGTTATTGCCACGCCGCATCTGGGTGCGTCAACAGATGAAGCCCAGAGAAACGTTGCCATTGCCATTGCCGAACAGATAGTCAACTACCTTACAAACGGAACAATAAAAAATGCCGTAAATTTCCCCTCAGTCAGCGCGGAAGTACTCGCAATAATACAGCCATATCTGACACTCGCCGAAAAGCTCGGAAAATTTGAGGCTCAGCTCGTCTCGGGAGGAATAAAGGAGATCATTGTAGAGTACAGCGGGGAAATTCTTGACTTTACGGTGTCCCCCATCACTACGGCATTGTTGAAGGGGCTTCTGACACCGATACTCGATGAGGATATCAACTATATCAATGCGCCTGTTATAGCAAAGGAGCGTGGCATAAAGGTCATCGAAGCGAGGAGCAGCGAGGTAAAAGATTTTACCAGCATGATTTCCCTCACTGTAAAAACCACCAGCGGGGAGAGCCTCGCGGCGGGGACAATCTTTGGAAGGCAGGATCCCAGGATTATAAGGATCGACAAGTTTACCCTCGAAGCGGTTCCGGAGGGTAACATGCTGGTGATATATAACAACGACAAACCGGGTGTCATAGGCGATATCGGCACAACACTCGGAAATAATAACGTAAATATCGCAATGCTCCAGTTGAGCCGCAAGCAGGTAGACGGTCAGGCACTTGTTGTCCTGAGTACGGACAGTATGGTGCCCGAGGAAGTCATCAACAAACTCAGGAACGTACCCAATATTATTTCGGTAACTCAGTTGGAGGTATAGGCTAAAGGCTAAAGGCTAAGGGCTAAGGGCTAAAAGCCAAAGGCAAAAAGGAAATTGGAGATATATCATGGCAAATGTAGTAGTTGTAGGAACCCAGTGGGGTGATGAAGGCAAGGGCAAGATTGTCGATCTGTACGCGGAAGATGCGGATGTCATTGCAAGGTTCCAGGGAGGAAATAACGCGGGCCATACCTTGGTGGTTAAGGGTGTGCAGACCATCCTTCATCTGATACCTTCCGGCATACTCCACAATAATAAAATCTGTATCGTAGGAAATGGTGTGGTTGTGGATCCAAAGGTCATCATACAAGAAATTGATGAACTCAAAAACCGGCAACTTCTCCCACATGACACAAAACTTTTCGTCAGCGAAAACGCGCATATCATCATGCCCTACCACCGAAGGCTGGACATAGCCCGTGAGTCCAAAAAAGGCGGCAAAAAGCTGGGGACAACCGGCAGGGGAATCGGACCCTGCTATGAAGACAAGGTCGCACGGATTGGCATAAGGCTTTGCGACCTCCTCGATGATGAGACATTCCGGGAGAAACTGAAGAGAAATGTTGAGGTGAAAAACTTCTTCCTGACAGAGTATTTCAAGGAAGAACCGGTTGATGAAGAGGCTATATATAACGAGTACAGGAAATATGCGGATCGCCTCAGACAATATGTGGCGGATACCTCAATGATTATCAACGAAGAGATAGAAAAAGGAAAGAATATCCTCTTTGAAGGCGCCCAGGGATGCCATCTCGATATAGAGCACGGCACTTTTCCTTTTGTTACTTCTTCAAGTACCGTGGCCGGTAATGCCTGCTGCGGAACCGGTGTGGGACCGACAAAAATCGGCTCTGTTGTGGGAATCTGCAAGGCTTACACCACAAGAGTCGGCGAAGGGCCATTCGTCACGGAACTCACCGACGATATAGGAAACAGGATACAGGAAGTCGGAAAGGAATTTGGCGCCACCACCGGGAGAAAACGCCGTTGCGGCTGGCTCGACATGGTTCTGATCAGGCAGTCGGTCAGGGTCTCCGGCATTACCGGAATAGCCATAACC
>JADFWA010000052.1 GCA_015222855.1 Pseudomonadota bacterium
GAATAAATCATTTAACTTTTTATAAGGAGGGAATGAACGATGAGAAAAAATGCATTGCGGCTTATTTCTTTGTTCACAGTAGTTTTGTTCGTTTTGGCAGCGACCCCTGTAGCCCAATCGGCGGTTAAGCCATTATTCTATCCGGTCGAAGGGAAAAACGGTATGGTTGTCACTGGTCAGGAACTGGCGACGCAGGCTGGTTTAGAAGTGTTGCAAAAGGGCGGAAATGCTGTTGACGCTGCGGTGACAATTGGTTTTACCATGGCGGCTACACTACCTGAAGCCGGAAATATCGGCGGCGGTGGTTTCATGCTAATACATTCGGCGAAAACCGGAGAGGTCGTCGCACTTGATTACCGGGAGAAAGCCCCGGCAAAGGCCTTCCGGGATATGTATTTAGATAAAGATGGTAATGCCGTTGCAAAACGCAGCCGATTCACACATCTTGCTGCTGGAGTCCCTGGAACGGTTGCTGGTCTGGCAATGGCTCTCGAAAGATATGGGACTATCTCGCTAGAAGAGGCATTGGCCCCTGCAATTAAATACGCAGAAGAGGGCTTTGTTCTCAATGAAAAATCTGCGCGGAAAATTCAAGGAAAGGAAAAACGTCTTAAACGTTTTCCTTCAGCTGAAAAAATCTTCTTTAAATCGGACGGTAGCTTTTACGAAGCAGGCGACCTCTTTGTACAAAAAGATCTGGCGAAAAGTCTGAAGGCAATTGCAAAAGAGGGGCCTAAGGCATTTTACGAAGGAGAAATTGCGGATCTGATCGTAAAAGAAATGGAAGCCAACAATGGTTTTATCACAAAAGAAGATCTGGCGAATTACGCACCCGTTGTGAGAAAACCGATACATGGCACGTATCGAGGTTATGATATTTTTTCCATGTGTCCCCCGAGTTCTGGAGGAATTCATATCGTACAAATCATGAACACTCTGGAAGGATTTGATATTGGATACTTAGGGCACAACACAGCAGAAACAATTCATCTTATGGCCGAAGCAATGAAGCCAGCGTATGCTGACAGATCTGAATATTTAGGGGATACTGATTTCGTAAAAGTCCCTCTGAAAGGCCTCACATCAAAAGCGTACGCCTCTGAGTTGAGAAGTCAAATTAATCGTTTCAAAGCGAGTGATAGCCGCAAGATCAAACCAGGGAACGCCCCGGGGTATGAAAGCGATGAGACTACGCATTTCTCTATCGTGGACAAGGAAGGTAATGCTGTTTCGAATACCTACACCATTAATTTTACTTTTGGTTCCGGGATTGTTGTGGAAGGCGCCGGATTCCTCTTAAACAACGAAATGGACGACTTTAGCGCAAAACCCGGTGTTCCGAATGCTTATGGACTCATCGGTGGAGACGCGAATGCAGTCGAGCCGAATAAACGGATGCTAAGTTCAATGTCTCCGACAATCGTCCTCAAAGATGGAAAAGTATTCTTAATCACAGGTAGTCCGGGCGGTTCCCGCATTATCACCACAACACTCCAGGTCATCATGAATGTGATCGATCATGGCATGAACATTCAAGAGGCTGTAAATGCAGTGAGAGTGCACCACCAATGGCTACCTGATGAAATCCGCATTGAAAAGGGGCTTAGTTTGGATACCATTAAAATATTGACAAATATGGGGCATACAGTGTCCTTGAAAAATCCAATGGGAGATGCTTCAAGCATTCACGTAGATTCGCAAACAGGTATGCGCTATGGTGCTGCAGATCCGAGAAGAGAGGGATTAGCTCTCGGCTATTAATTAATCGGCCTAAACCACTACCTCGGGTAGAGGTACCATAATAAGGTTCTACCAGTTGAGTAATCGTTTGGACATAAGTGATCTAAAGTGACTAAAGTGAACTAAAGTGCCTAAAGTTCTCGATCAAGGTCTCGGCTGAGCCAACTGTTACTGTGCCTCCTGGCAGGCAAGACGGTCGAATTCTTTGACTACATATTATATACCCGAGCCCTTGGTCTGATTTGTCTCGCAGGCCCGCCTGCCTCGCCTGTCATGTACGGAAGCGGGCATATCCCAAAAGGTCGGCAATGGCGGGCAGGCCTTGTGA
>JADFWA010000053.1 GCA_015222855.1 Pseudomonadota bacterium
CAGTGATTAGTCATTGCGCCACGTCCGAACGACTCTGCCAGAGCCGCAACAGTTGCGCTATGTCAGATACGGGCCTGATGTTCGATATAGACAAGCCCGAGAGCACGCATTAATGCCTGATAGATCCAGCACTCTTCGTTGTCCATTGCAGCGCTTCCAACTGAGGCAATGGCGGTCGTCCGGTTAACTATCCGGCCTTTGACATCTTTTTTGGTAAAGTCGGTATCACGGGTTTTTTTGACACGTTTGGCAATTTCGCTTAGCGCCCAGTCCCATGATACCTGCTTCCATTCATTAGAGTAAGGCGCCCGGTACATGGGCTCAAGAAGGCGGTTTTCATTTTCGATCAATCCGGAAAGTCCGGCTCCTTTACTGCACAGAGTCCCACGATTTATCACATGGTCCGGATCACCCTCGATGTTGATGACACGACCGTCGCCTTTTTTGCTGGTATGCACAATCGCCCCGCATCCTACTGCACAATAAGGGCAGATCGTGGTGGTTTCTTTGGCATACTTAGTCTTCAGCATTTGGGCGTGTGCCCTGACCGGCGAAAGGTCAAAGCCCAAACCGCCGGCAGCAAGCCCGGCAGCAGCCGCGCCGGAAATCTGGATAAATTTTCTGCGTGTTACCTTCATATGCATATCTACCTCCTTTGCCCCAGGTTGCCGAAACGAATTTTCAACTTGCCCTATATTTCTTTGACCTCCACTTTGACCATCCGATCATCCTGGCGGATTGCGTCAACGACTTCCTGTCCCACAATTACTTTTCCGAATACCGTATGATTGCCGTTCAAGTGTGGCTGCGGCGAATGCGTAATGAAGAACTGGCTTCCGTTTGTGTTTGGCCCGGAGTTTGCCATCGAGATTACACATGTCTCGTGCTTCAGCGGATTTCCTTTTACCTCGTCTTCAAACTGATATCCTGGACCTCCCCGTCCGGTACCCGTCGGATCTCCGCCCTGGATCATAAAATCGCTGATCACCCGGTGAAACGATACCCCATCATAGAAACCTTCCCTTGCCAGGAAGACAAAGTTGTTGACCGTTTTGGGTGCGTGTTGGGGATAGAGCTCAAGTTCTATGTTTCCCTTGTCGGTCTCTACGACTGCCTGGTAAATTTTTTCCGGGTCGATCTGCATTTCCGGTGGACTAGCCCACTTTTTTATCGCCATGATATTTTTCCTTTCTTATATTGAGTTTATTCTACATTTTTATCAAATGCTTCCGACACATAATAAGTTTACTTTTTCCAGATGGGGAATGGGCAAGCGAAACGTGTGGAAAAATTTTGGTGAACGGAGCCAGTCCGCTACTAACAAATTCTCTGGCGTCAGCAGATCCCATGGCCGCCATCCGGAGATTAAAAAGAAACTTAATAAGGGGACGCTGAGGCACCTCATGTTCCATGATTAAAACCACTCCGGCCGATCTGATAACCCGCTTCATTTCACGCAAAGCGTTTTGTCGAGTCTGCCCTTTTAATTCATACAGTGCATGGGAGCAGGTAATCAGATCAAAGCTTTCATCTGTGAACGGCAAGGATATCGCATCTCCTTCAATCAATATCACCTTTTGGGCACCCGGCTTCTCCCTGGTTTTAAGCAACATTCCGCGGGAAAAATCGTATCCCACGGTAAGACTTGCCGGATAGTTATTAGCAAACGCCAAAATGACAGATCCTGTGCCACAGCAGATATCCAGAATATAAGGATTAGATGTTTCACCGAGGTCAGCCATTTCTACGAGTACATCCCGTGTATCTTTTTCATCCCCGCGAGAATGCATTTGGATAAACTTGTCGTACACATGAGAGAATATATCGTAATATTTTCGTCTTCCCGTTCTTAGATCCGACATCCTTTTCTCGCAAGTTATGATTCTCGAAAAGCTTACCCGCCGGGAACCCTACCCGGCAGAGGCTAAAGGCACATTCTGCTCCTTAGTCCCCGGTTTCATACTTGAAGGATACCTTGACCTTTGCGCGGTAAGCGCGGACCTTTCCATCCTCCAACTGCATATCCAGTTCGACTACCTCGGCAATGCGAAGATTACGTAATGACTGCGAGGCCTTCTCCACAGCAACCGCAGCAGCTTTTTCCCACGACTCGGTGCTTGTTCCAACCAACTCGATTATCTTGTATACACTTTCCGCCATTTTACTCTCCTTTCGCCCACACACTCGATGAGTATGGCAGGCACTATGG
>JADFWA010000054.1 GCA_015222855.1 Pseudomonadota bacterium
TAAAAACCGACTCGGGGATATCTATAGGACCCTGGAAGGCTCCGCTTACAAAAATTCCCGGGCGAGAGGTCTCAATAGGATTAACAGGATTGGTTTTACAGAATCCGTGAGAATTGAGCTCGATGCCGTACTTATTTGCCAGGCCCTCCACATCAGCAGGAGGATTCAATCCAACGGATAATACCACCATATCGAATTCTTCTTCCTTTACTCCGTCCTCGGCAGTGGCGTATTTCAGGGTGACATTCTTAGTTTCAGGGATCTCTTTTCCTATTGATACGTAGCTTCTAACAAATTTAACGCCTGGCAGATCAGCGGCCCTTTGATAGTATGTCTCAAAGTCCTTGCCATAGGAACGAATATCGTTGTGGAATATGGTACACTCTACATCCGGATAATGATCTTTTGTCAAAAGCACCTGTTTCTGGGTATAGGTGCAACATACGGCTGAACAATAGCTGTTATCCCCCTCGGTAACCCGTCTCGAACCTACGCATTGAATCCAGGCTATTTTATGGGGATGTTTATCGTCTGAAGGCCTCTTTACCTCACCCTCATATGGTCCGGTTGCAGAGAGTAAACGTTCAAAGTCAAGACTGGTTACCACGTTCGGCATCTTTCCATAGCCATACTCATCCTTCACCCCGGGATCAAATGGTTCAAAGCCCGGAGACAGAAGTATTGCTCCTACTTTTACTTCCATCTTTTCCGGCTGCTGGCTGAAATCTATGGCTTCATTCTCACAAACCGCCTCACAAATACGGCATTTCTTCTCTTTAAGATAGAGACAGTTTTCATCTATATAGCTGACAAGAGGAACTGCTATGGAAAAGTATATATGAACGGCCTTATTCGTGGACAATTCTTGATTATATGGATCAGGGATCAAAGCCGGGCAGTATTCTGCACAGGTAGCACAGCCGGTACACTTATCCTCTATAATGTATCTGGGCTTTTTTATCAGGGTTACCTTGAAATCGCCCTCTTTCCCTTCTACGTCTTTAACTTCCGTATAGGTCAGTATTTCAATATTTGCATGACGGTCGGCCTCGACCATTTTGGGTGCAAGTATTCATGTGGAGCACTCATTGGTGGGGAACGTCTTGTCAAGCTGGCCCATATGGCCGCCAATTGACGGCCCCTTCTCGACCAAATAGACCTTAAAACCCGCAGTGGCAAGATCAAGAGAGGCCTGAATCCCGCTGATCCCTGCACCAACAACCATCACGTCTCCAAAGTTACTGTCCGCGAAACTTTTACAAAGCTGTTCAATTTGTTCTGTTTCCATTTCTCTCCGTCCCTATTATTATTCCGGTGACAGAATACCCCACTGTTGTCATTCCGGCCCCGCATCCAGTGCGGGATAAACTCCAGCCGGAATCCAGATGGATACTGGATGCCCCCGTATCAAGTACGGGGCAGGCTTATCAAGTCCGGCATGACGGAGTTTCGCCTATTTAACCGCCGACTTAATATGTTTCTTCGGTTCTCTAAATCGCTTCTTGGATAATTTCCGTGATGTCTTTAATCTCTATCTTTTCGTCGGCCCCCATGGTTACTCTGCTATCCTCAAGCATGGTAATGCAGTAGGGGCAGGCAGTAACAAGCACCTCAGCCCCGACATCCATTGCCTGTTCTATTCTGAGGTCGGAGAATCTCTCACCCTTTTGAGTTTCCATCCAGACCCTGCCTCCTCCACCTCCGCAACAGAGACTATCTTCCCGTGACTCAGGCATTTCAATCAGTTCTAAACCGGGAACTTTCTTTAACACGTCCCGGGGATCGTCATAGATGCCGTTATGTCGACCTAAGTAACAGGGATCATGATAGGTAATTTTTTTAGCATACTCCCCTGTAAGTTTAATCCTGCCCTCATTAATAAGCTCGAACAGGTATTGGGATATATGAATCACCTCAAAATTTACCATAAATCGGGGATACTCGTTCTTGAAGGTATGGTAACAGTGAGGAGAATTAACAAGTATTCTTTTTACCCCATTATCGACAAACGTTTTGATGTTTTCCTTAGCCAAACGTTTAAATAATTCTTCATCACCGGTCTTGCGGATACTTTCTCCACAGCAGTTCTCCGCTTCGCCCAATATCCCGAAATCTACCCCTGCCTTGTTAAGGATATTGGCTGAGGCAACAGCGACCTTTTTTAGCCTTGGGTCATAGCTGGGATAACAGCCCGGGAAATATAAAATATCCATCCCCTCGGTGAACGTTTTTACAGAAAGACCTTTTGCCCAATCCGCCCTCTTTTTTCGTTCTTCACCAAGGGGGTTTCCTTCACCCATGAGGCCCCCGACCGCAGTGCGGACAGGCTTTACAGACTCCGGAAAAACACCATATTCCGTGGCAACCTTGCGCAAGGCTATTCCCGACTCTATCTGATTAACGTCCCTTGGGCACTGCTGAGGACATCTTCCGCAGGTCGTACAAAGCCACATCTCTTCACTTTCTATCTCAGTAAAACCGAACACAGCCTGCCGGACCAGCTTGCGCATGCTAAAGTTTCTAACCCTATTCCACGGACAAACCGTATCGCATAATCCGCATTGAAAGCACCGCTTAAAGGCGTCTCCGCCGCTCTCTTTTATGACATCGACAATCTCTTTGTACTCGGCTATATTCTCCACGGTCTTTTTTAGTCCTTTTCTTTTCCGTAATTCTTTAGTCCTTCACTGACATCCTGGCAACGGTATCCATTATCTTGTCCAATCCAAATTTGTCTGCCAATGCTTCCAATCCGATCTCCATCTCCTCCTGCTCCAGTTCTTCTTCTACTTCCTCTTCCCTTTCTTCGTA
>JADFWA010000055.1 GCA_015222855.1 Pseudomonadota bacterium
CAGCATCCATGAGGTCTTCATTCACGATGACCGTAATACCCACCGAATCAAAGATATAACGGGCAAGTGCAAGGTCATCTTCAGTGGCGCCTTCTCCGGCGGCAAGGGCCGCCGCCCCTTCTCCGACAAGCGCCGGCGTGTTCGGCATGACCCTGATTACACGAACACCGCTCTTGAGATACCCTTCTATGAATCCTGTGGTTATACCGGCCGCAATGGATATGATCAGTTTGGTTTCGTCAATTATATCCGATACACCCTCCAGGACTTCCCCCATATTCTGGGGTTTTACCGCAAGGATAACGATATCCGCGCTTTTTATGGCTTCCCCATTATCCGCGGTCACATTAACGCGGTATTTCTTGTCAAAATAGTCCATCCTTTCCGTCACTACATCAGAAACCGTTATATCTCCGGGAGACACCAGATTACCTGAAATCATACCGCCGGTAAGAACCTCTCCCATTTTTCCACCACCTATAATACTCACCCTTTTTCCTTTTAACATTTCTCCTGTCTCCCTCCTCTTTTGAAGAGACCTTTGCAAAACGCCCCCTTTCGTCCAATTTCGGCGTCAGGCTTAGATTTTAATTCTCGAAATATTCAATATATTCCTCCGGTTAAAATCTTCGCCTTCCTTGAACTTGAACGAAATTGAACATTTTTCAAAGGTCTCTTGAATATCCAATCGTAATTAGTCAATCGAAAATAGTCAATTAAAAATATGGTTCTTGACTTTTATCCTTTCAATATTTATCTTCACATCTATGATAAACATTCAGGAAATAGACGGATTAAAAATTGCGTGCGGGATAAACGAAGAAGGTTTCGTTGAAGGAAGGAAGAATCTTGTCTTTATCCACGGTTCAGGAAATGACCACACCGTCTGGAAGAGCCAGTACAATGCCATGGATAAAGATTATAATATTGCCGCCGTTGACCTGCCAGGACATGGCAGCTCTGAAGGCGGGGGTGAGCAGGATGTGCAGGCCTATGTTGAGTGGGTAAAAAAGATTATAGGAAAACTCGGTTTAAAAAAACCTGTCCTGATCGGTCATTCCCTCGGCGCCGCGATAAGCCTGACCTTCGCCATAAAATACGGTGAAATGCTTTCCGGAATAATCCCCGTGGGTGGAGGCGTTAAGATGCCGGTCAATCAAATTATACTCGACGGCATACGCCAGGAACCATCTTCCGTTATCGCCCTCGCGGCTAAATTTTCCATCTCCAGAAAGAACCGTGAACGCTTGTCCGGTTGGCTGACAGACAGTCTCACCAGCGTAACCCCGGAAGTAATATACGGTGATTTTCTCTCCTGTAACAGGCTTGACATTACGGAAGAGATTTTACAGATAAAGATACCGACCCTGCTTGTCTGCGGTGATGATGACAAAATGACCCCACCTGCCCTTTCTCAATTTATGAAAGATCGTATCCCGGGTGCGGAAATGTCTCTGATCGAAGGTGCAGGGCATTTTGCCATGCTGGAAAATGTAAAAATGTTCAACAGGGTATTGAAGAACTTTGTTGATTCTCTGCCATCACTGCTACCGGCTAAATCCGATAGCAGTAGGCACAAAGGCACATATAAAAACGGTTCTGTTGGTTCTATTAGTTCAATTAGTTAACCAACAAAACGAATGAAACCAATTCAACTAATAAAACTGTTTTGCTTTTCTTTCTTTGTGCCTCTGCCACACACAACTTATGCTAAACTTGATTTAGTATCAAACCGTAGGGCAGGGCTTTAGCCCTGCGAAAACAATGGCAAGGCTAAAGCCTTGCCCTACTAAAAACGAGGGTTATTCCCCCATCCCCCGAATGGGAAAAAAAGGAGAATACGTGTTTATAATGTCAAACTTTATTGAAGCCGTAGCCAAAATTCTTGATGTAGGACTTACTCTCTATATGTGGATAATCATAATCAGGGCGCTTATCTCCTGGGTCAATCCCGATCCGTATAATCCTATTGTCATGTTCCTCTACCGAATCACAGAGCCCGTTCTCTCCCTCGTAAGACGATGGATCCCTTTAAGGGGTTTAGGAATAGATATCTCTCCCATTATAGTTATCCTGGTTATCATATTTCTCCAGAGTTTTCTGGTGAAAAGCATGGTACAAATAGCCATTCACCTCAAATAACAGAAGGAAAAGGCTTATGAAGATCACAGCGGAAGATATACACAATCAGCAGTTCAAAATAAAATTCAGGGGGTTCGATATCAGGGAGGTTGATTTCTTTCTCGAGGTGGTCGCCGCAGAATTCGAAGAACTGGCCAGACAGAACGTGCTGCTTAGAGAAAAGCTCTCCAAATCTGGAGCACTGGCAGATCAACTAAAAGAAAAAAACACTGCCGAAGCAACAGAAACCGCTCCAGACGTCAAACGACAAAAAGAAGAAAGTAAATCAATTATTGACAAGGCCAGAGCTACAGCCGAAGAAATCATAAAAGGCGCCGGCGTGGAAGCGGAGGCCCTCAAAGATGAGATTGAACATCTGAAAAAGACCAGAAGCCAGCTCGTGACATCTCTCGAATCGCTACTGGCAACCAACACAGAATTGCTGGAATCGTGGAAGAAAAAAACCGCCGACGAAGAGAGTCCTGAGTAGTGTGTTTTACAAATACCATTACAATGGATAATCCACCCCCACCCTGCCCTCCCCCTTCAAGGGGGAGGGAAATTTCTTATGTCCCCTCCCCTTGGTGGGAGGGAAAACTATTGTGTCCCCCTCCCCTTGTTGGAGGGGTTGGGGAGGGGGTAAAACGGAAAATACGTCACCACAATTACTAATTATAGCATTAGGCAACAATGTTACCGATTAAGGAAACAAAAGATGGAGTCATTTTCAACATCCGGGTTGTCCCCAGGTCCTCAAGATGTGAAGTGGCAGGAATTCAGGAAGATGCCCTCAAGCTGAAAATCACCGCTCCGCCTGTCGAGGGAAAGGCCAACGAAGAGTGTATAAAATTTCTTGCCGACAAGCTTGGCGTCAGGAAATCCCGGGTTACCATCATTGCGGGACACAAATCGAAAAGAAAGACCATCGCCGTATCGGGACTGAAAAGTTCCGAGTTCAAAGTTCTGAGTTCAAAGTTTAAAGTTCAAATTGAGACTCAGAACCCTGAACCCTGAACCCTGAACTCGGACCTCAGAACCCTGAACCCTGAACTCGGACTTATTATGGAAACAGAAAACAGACGGGTCGCCAGAGCGGCTGGTGTGGTTGGCTCGGCAACACTTCTCAGCAGGATATTC
>JADFWA010000056.1 GCA_015222855.1 Pseudomonadota bacterium
GCGAAAACTGCCACAGTCACTTGTCTCGTCAGAAGTACTGGATTCCCTGATTGCGTTACTGCTTGAAAAAGAAGCGCTCCGGCGCAGTCTGAAAGTACGTAACTTTGGACGAAGGGTAACCGACGAAGGTGAGGCAGGACGCCTTTTTGCCGGGGTTGCACGGGTTACCAGAGAGGTTCTGGGTCTTGATGACGCAGATCTGCCGGAACCGGAGCTTGTGCTCACGGAGCGGCTCAGCCAACTGACCCGCCAGATCGTTAAACTCTGTCTTCTTGTCCTTCCCGCCTACCTTTTTCTTTTTTATTACGCCTTCCGTCAGTCAGGCGGCGGCGCCGCCATCTGGGTGGTGCGGATTGCGATCCTTTCTTTACTCGTTTCCCCGCTCATCTTTCACCGCAGGGTGCGGCTCAACATCGAACATGGGTGCGGCTATTCGAGGAACATGGAGGGTCCGGCAACTATCATCATAGACCAGCTTCCGGCCATTCAGTTTCAGTCCTATGTTGCCCATGAATATGCCCATCATCTCTATTTTCAACATTTTGAGGGGGAAAGCAAAGAGTGGGTTCGTGAGGGGTGGGCCCGCCTTGTCCAGTGGCGGGTGGCGGAGCATCTGTATCACCAGGAGGACGATCCGGCTTATCTCTACCACGTTCTGGTCCAGACCATCGGTGAGCTTAAATTCGCCTGCCAGATGATCAGCATGACGCTGCACCGGAAACTTCCACTTCGCGTGCGGCTGATTCGTACTCTTTATAATGACAATCCTCTATTCAGGCTGCTCACCGGAACGCCCGGCTTCAATGTGACCAGCCTTATAGATCACGCGATAGGTACCGCCTGCTACTTCCTGGCGGAACAGCGCTTCGGGTTCGAGGAGACGCTCTGGGGGTCACCTCCCTCGCTTTAACCCTCTCCCCTTGGGGGAGAGGGCAGGGTGAGGGGGTGAGGCTGCAAGTTGTTGAGCAAGTATCCATTTATGGAGTGTGAAAATGAAAGAAGAAATAAAAGCAGTTTCAGGCAACATTGTCGATGTCATAAATTCAGAAATATATCCGGGGACGTTGATGATCTCCGAGGGTAAAATAGTGGATATCGTGCGGGAAAACGATGATTATGAAGTTTATATTATTCCCGGTCTGGTTGACGCGCATATTCATATTGAGAGCTCGATACTGATTCCGCTGGAGTTTGCCAGGGTAGCTGTAATTCACGGCACGGTCGCCACAGTCTCCGATCCTCATGAGATAGCCAATGTTTTGGGTATAAATGGGGTAAAATTTATGATTGAAAATGGGGAGATGTCGCCTCTGAAGTTTTATTTTGGCGCACCCTCCTGCGTGCCCGCAACGTCCTTTGAGACCAATGGAGCGTCCATAGGTCTGGAAGAGACAGAAGAGCTCTTGAAACTGGACAGGATAAAGTACCTGGCGGAGGTCATGAATTTCCGCGGTGTTCTGAATGACGACCCTGTTGTTTCAGGAAAGATCCGGATCGCCAGGAAATACGCAAAACCGATAGACGGTCACGCCCCGGGTTTGCGGGGCAAAGATCTGGAAAAGTATATAAAAGTCGGCATAACAACCGATCATGAGTGCGTTACAAGGGAAGAGGCCCTGGAAAAGATTAAACTTGGCATGAAAGTCCTGATCAGAGAGGGTTCCGCCTCGAAGGACTTTGAAGAGATGATACCGCTTGTGGAAGAACACTATGAAAGCTGCATGTTCTGCAGTGATGATAAACACCCGGATGATCTGGTGAAGGGGCACATAAACGATCTGGTAAAAAGGGCTTTGAGTTGCGGTATCGATGTCATGAAGGTTCTCAGGGTTGCATGTGTGAACCCTGTTTTGCATTACGGATTGGATGTGGGGCTGCTGCGTAAGGGGGATAGCGCGGACTTCATCCTGGTGGACAGTCTCGACAATTTTAATATCTTGAAAACCTGTATCAATGGAGAAGTTGTGGCGGAAGAGGGCAGATCGTTTATATCCGGGGGCACATCGGAGATAGTTAATAATTTCAATGTGAATAGGAAGAAAGTTGAAGATTTTGTGCTTCCATACAAAAATGGGGGCATAAATGTAATCGAGGCGATTGAGCACCGGTTGATTACAGACAGGTTGTCTGTAACCCCAAAGGTAGAAAACGGTTGTGTCGTATCGGATGTTGAAAGGGATATATTGAAGATGGTCGTTGTAAATCGCTACAGCGACACAAAGGCGGCGATCGGTTTTGTCAAAAATTTCGGGCTGAAAATGGGGGCAATTGCCTCCAGTGTGGCCCATGATTCGCATAACATTATATCTGTTGGCGTTAGTGATGAATACATTTGCAGGGCAGTTAATCTGATTATCGAAAACAGAGGCGGTGTCTGCGCGGTATCTCAGGATCGCGAGGTGATTTTGCCTCTGCCGGTTGCCGGGATTATGAGCAACGATGATTATTCCAGCGTGGCGGAAAGATATGCTGAAATAGATAAAATGGCAAAATCCCTCGGCTCGACATTACATGCACCCTTTATGACATTGTCATTTATGGCTCTGCTGGTTATTCCCAGGATAAAGCTGAGTGATAAAGGGTTGTTTGACGGTGAGAAATTTGAATTTATCAATGTTATCAAGGTTCAAAAAGTGCCTAAAGTTTGAAGTGCCTAAAGTGATCTAAAGTTAGTAGATGTTGCGGTTAAACAATCTCTATGAGCCGGATATCAAAAGTCAGGTCTTTTCCGGCCAAAGGATGGTTGGCATCTAACGTTACGCCCGATTCGGAGACATCGGTAATCGTGACTATAATTTTTTGATCCTCACTCTGATTGACTTGCAGTTGTTGACCAACCTCTATGTTCAAATCTGCCGGAAATTGATTTTGATCTACCACCACTACCATTTCCTCACGGTATGGACCATACGCTTCATCTGCCTGGACTTTGATGGTTTTCAATTCGCTCAGACTCATCCCGACTACACCTTGTTCAAAACCTGGGATTACCTGGCCCGTGCCTACTTCAAACTGCAGAGGGTCGCGGTCAATAGAGCTGTCAAATACGGTGCCATCCTCCAATTTGCCAGTGTAGTGAACTTTAACTGTATCACCCTGTTTTGCCTGTGCCATTCCATCCTCCTTGTTTAAATTTCGAATAGAGATCACATAGTTGATTCCACTATGTCTTGGTATGCGATTGTACTTATATGTGAATTACTTCCGTGTCAACTCTTTAATTCGTGAGAATGAAAATCGACGGTTTCGTAGAAACCCGCTTCCATTAACCTATTCTAATCATGGCACAAAATCTGCACTTAATAATGGTACCCACGCATCATCGGTTTTTATGTGGTATTTTTACCGGGCTGCTAAGCTTATAAAATCCTTGCTCTTTTGAGAATAAGCTGGTAATTGATAAATTACAAAGGGATATGATGCCGGGCCGGACTCCGGTAAAACCTCTTATATTGTAATGAATAGGCAGGCAGAATTTTCCGGGGCAGTATCGTTTGGGCAAGTTTCCGAGAGATTTGCAGCGTCACGCTTTTCACTCGTGATTAAACAAATGCCGATTTTTCAAGGGAGGATGTTGTAAAATGAAGATAACACCGCATGAGATTTTAAAA
>JADFWA010000057.1 GCA_015222855.1 Pseudomonadota bacterium
GAAAATTTCAACCGGAGGAATATATTGAATATTTCGAGGATTGAAATTTAAGCTTGACGCAGTAATCGGGCAAAAGGGGACGTTTTGCAAAGGTCTCAATATAATGCCTTGAGAACTTAAACTTACTTCAGGACAAGTTTTTTCGGTAACAATTCATACGAAGTTGTATTCAAAGACGACTCTGTCGGGCGAGACGCCCGACCTACTATATGGGTAGGACAGACGTCCCGCTTACCATAGTAGGACAGGCGTCTCGCCTGTCTATAAAGGATGTAATGAGAAAAATTTTAGTCACAGGCGCGGCAGGCTTTATCGGATTCCATTTATCTAAAAAACTTTTGGAGTCAGGTGATACCGTAATCGGTATTGACAACCTGAACAGCTATTACGATGTCAATCTGAAAAAAGCGCGCCTTGCCATTCTCAAAAACCACAATAACTTTCATTTCACCAAAATGGAGATGGCCAATCGCCTGGAAATGGAGGCATTTTTCAGGGAAAACGAATTTGAAACAGTCCTTAACATGGCCGCCCAAGCGGGTGTTCGGTATTCTTTGACAAATCCCTATGCTTATATTGACAGTAACATCGTCGGCTTCATAAATATCCTTGAAGGCTGCAGGCACAACAAGGTTAAACATCTCGTTTTTGCCTCATCAAGCTCAGTCTATGGCGCGAACACGCGGATGCCCTTTTCGATTCATCACAATGTTGACCACCCGATCAGTCTTTATGCAGCGACCAAAAAGGCAAACGAGCTTATGGCGCATACCTATGCAAGCCTTTACAACCTTCCCTGCACGGGACTGAGATTCTTTACCGTATACGGCCCCTGGGGAAGACCCGACATGGCCATGTTTCTGTTCACAAAGGCCATTTTGGAAGGGAAACCGATAGACGTATTCAACCATGGTAAAATGAAAAGGGACTTTACCTACATAGATGACATTATAGAAGGCGTTGTCAGGATAGCTGATAAGATCCCGCAACCGGATACTGAATGGAACGGAGACAACCCCGACCCCGGCACAAGCTTTGCCCCATATAAAATTTATAACATAGGCAACAATAACCCAGTGGAACTGATGGGATTTATCAATCTGCTGGAAGAGTGCCTCGGAAAAGAGGCGCAAAAAAATCTTCTTCCCATCCAACCCGGAGATGTACCTGCAACCTATGCCGACGTGGACGACTTGATGAAAGACGTGGGCTTCAAGCCAAAGACCCCGATAGAAGAAGGTATCAGGAAATTTGTGAAGTGGTATAGAGAATATTATGATGAAGCAGGGAGTTTGAAACCTTTTCGAGCTTGACCTGCAGCCGAAAAGGCATTATAATACATGTAAATTCGTTCTCGAAAAAGATGGGGGCGTCACGGTTTCGACGGGGATAGTTGAAGCTGTAGTTGCATACCGAGGTTCCTACCGGCCTCGTTAAACAGGTAGGAAAAACGTAAACGCAGATAATTACGATTACGCTTTAGCCGCTTAAGACGGCTAACGTCCTCCTGATCTCTTCTGCCGGATCAGATTTGGGCGTCATTTAGGCAGGATAGTCGATTTCATCTTCCTGGGGTGAAAAAGACGAAAACTAAACAGGATAGTATCTGAGAAATCCTGCCTTTGGGAGCTTTCAGGTGCGAATTTAAAACAAAGGCTATGTATGTAGAAGCTGCAGTGGAATATTTTCGGACGCGGGTTCGACTCCCGCCGCCTCCACCAGACTTCGCTTCGAAACTTTTTGAGAAGGGAAGTCTGACTTAATGTGGAACGTTTCAAAGCTACGGCTCGGCGTGCCACTTGTCGCAACGAAACTCGAAGAAATGAAGTTGGATGAGATTTTACTATGTGTATATTTTGCAATCCGAGATAGAGCCAGAAAGATTTTACACGGGGTTTACTGAAGACCTTGATGCCCGCCTGAAGTCTCACAATTCTGGACAATGTTCCTACACTTTAAAACATAAACCATGGCAAATAAAAACAGCAATTGCTTTCACTGACCGACAAAAGGCTCTTGATTTTGAAGCATACTTGAAGAGTCCCTCCGGTCGGGCCTTTGCCAAAAAACGTCTTTAGGATGTTTTCCTCACCATTCAGTAGGGTGGCATTTTACATGCCACCGTTTGTGGTCGGGTGTAAAACCCGACCCTACAAGAGAATGCGCTCCCTATGCATTTTCCTATCGAAATGGGTGCAATAATATGGCAGATGACCTGTTCAATATAACCATAATCGGCGCCGGTGTGGTTGGTCTCGCCATTACCGAAGAGTTATCCGCAAAATACAGCAACGTATTGTTGGTGGAGAAAAATACCACCTACGGGCAGGAAACGAGCAGCCGTCACAGTGAAGTTATCCATGCGGGCATCTATTACCCGGCCGGATTTTTGAAGGCACATTGCTGCAGGGAAGGGAACCGACTTCTCTATGAGATCTGCAGAAAACGCGATATCCCCCATAAGATGCTGGGAAAACTAATCGTGGCTACAAACGATGAAGAAAACAATGAATTGTACAAAATAAAGGAGCGTGCAGAACAGAACGGAGTTGACAACCTCTCCTTTCTTTCCCAAAACCAGGTCCGCGCACTGGAACCGGAGGTCAGGGCAACGGCCGCTCTCCTTTCCCCATCCACCGGTATAATTGATTCACACAGCCTGATGCGATCTTTTTATGTAAACGCGCAGTCAAACGGCGCCGTCATCGCCTTTCGTTCAGAGGCGACGGCCATTCATTTCGACAACGACAAGTACGAACTGGAGATCAACAACGGAGAATACAGATTCCGGACAAGAGTCTTGGTAAACTGCGCCGGTCTTTACTCAGACAAGGTTGCCGCCCTCGCCGGAATCGATATCGAAAAAGAAGGATATCGTTTGAAGTACTGCAAAGGAATTTACTTCTCAGCATCCCCTGCCCCGAAACTGAAACACCTGATCTATCCTGTGCCCACAAACAATTATGAAGGCCTCGGAACTCACGCAACCCTGGATCTCAGCGGCCGGGTCAGGTTCGGTCCCGATACCGAATATGTAGACAACCTGGAATATACCGTTAACGATGACAAAAAAGAAGCGTTTTACCAGGCTATCAGAAGGTATCTGCCGGAAATAAAAATGAAATCCCTCAATCCCGAAATGAGCGGTATACGACCGAAACTTCAGGGACCGGGTGAACCGTACAGAGACTTTGTGATTAAGGAAGAACGTGATCCGGGATATCCGGGCCTGATTAATCTGATAGGAATCGAATCCCCCGGACTGACAGCCTGCATACCGATAGCAAGACATGTCTCTTCGCTGGTGGAGGGATGCTTGTAATGATAAAAGTAACTACTCAGGTATGAGTAGTTACAAGGCACAAAGTACCAAAGGCACAAAGGCACAAAGAATAAAAAAAATGAAAAGCTGCAGAGATATTGTTGTTTGGCAAAAATTGGCAGCTTGATCAATAAAGCACGAGCCAGGTAACTTTGTGCCTCTGTGCCTTTGTGCCTGAGTAGTTACGTTTCTTTTACTTCCCTGCCTTGATGGACTTTGACGCCTTTCTTATGTACTCGACGAAAAAGGCAAGGAAGATCGAAAAGAAAAGCCCGACGACTACGGCAAGTAAAACGATCTGTTTCTTCTTGGGCTTGACGGGGTACAGCGAGACCTCCGGTTCCTGGATGATCTTTATATTGCTGATCAATCCCTTTTTCAGATTCAGTGTATTTATCTGGGCATTGATATCATCGATGTTTTTGTTTAGCTTATCAATTTCATTCTCCGTTTTTTTCTCCCTGGTTCTCAAGTCATAGACCTGGTTGCTCAACTGGTTGAAGTAGGCCACGTTCTGCTGAATTGTGGTAGAATAAAGGAGGAGGGAAATATCCTTGTCCGGGTTTTTGCCTTTCAGGAGAGTATCCCTTTGCCGCACAATCTTCTCCGTATTGTCCTTAACGCCCCTTATCTCACCCAGCAATTCTTCCTTCCTCTGCCTGATGTTCTTAAGGATTGACCACCGCAGCTTTATCTCATTCTGCGTCTTCTCAATATTACTCATCTTTAGCGTAAGCTGTTTGTCATAATCGCTCTTTTTATGTTCAATAATTTTTGCGTAATCACCGGAAAGAAGGTGGATCATCTGCCGGACGATCTTCAATCCAAGGTCTGTGTCCCCCTCTTGCCACTGGGAGGTGATACTTATCACGTTGGACTTTTTAAGGGCCGCAGATTTAAACCCAACTCTTGTCTTTAGCGGATCCAGATGCAACGCCTCTTCCACCCTTCTATTGTAAATTCCTTTGTTTATCTTTCCACTTATATTTGCCGCAGAGTCAATGTATATAAACTTTC
>JADFWA010000058.1 GCA_015222855.1 Pseudomonadota bacterium
CTTGATGCTTGATGCTGGATATTCTCCGCAGGTGAAATTTTATCCAGCATCAAGAAACCAGCATCCAGCGTAAAGCTTTTGCCATTCTTGCACGAACTTTACAATTAAGGTACTAAATAAACCCATGCTCGGCCAAAAATGACTTGTCAATCCCACTGCCGTGGTGCAGCAGTTTTTCTACATACTTTCCCAGTATATCCGTTTCTATGTTTACCGGATCGCCTACCGTCTTAAACTCCAGGGTTGTGGCCTGGGCGGTGTGAGGAATAATATTAACATAAAATCTGTTCTTTTCACACCTGTTTACCGTAAGGCTGATACCGTCAACAGTTACCGATCCTTTTTCCACCAGATATTTGCTGAACGCCGCGTCAATCTCCACACCGAATATCAGTGAGTTTGATTTTACGACCTTCTCACAGATTTTTCCGATACAGTCAACGTGTCCCAAGACTATGTGCCCGCCCAGGAAACCATTTGGCCTTAATGCCTTTTCCAGATTTACCCTGCCCCCTTTTTTTAATGTCCTGAGGGTCGTCTTTGACAGTGTTTCTGCTGAAACATCCATGGTAAACCCATTGTCCGTTTTGGCGGTAACGGTAAGACACGCCCCGCTCACCGCAATGCTGTCTCCGATCTTTATATCATCAAGGTTCATGGAGGTATCTATCTCCAGCAGGGCATCCTCCCCCTTTCTGGTCATCCTCCTGGCGACCCCGATTTCTTCTATTATGCCGGTGAACATATCATCTCACAGTTTTATTGGTTTAGTTGGTTTTGTTAGTTTCATTAGTTGATGGAGCTTTTTACGAATGCGTCTTTGGTTAACTAATTGAACTAATGTAACTAATCAACCAACAGAACGATTACTTATCCTTCTTTTCTTTCACACTCAAGAGGTCTTTCAGTTCATCCAGAAATTCATTGACATCCCGAAACTGCCTGTATACCGATGCGAATCTCACGTAGGCTACCCCATCGAGATTGTGGAGTTCTTCCATGATTTTCTCTCCTATGACGGATGAAGGGATCTCTTTTGCCGGGAATTCACGGCAGGCCTGCTCAATCCTCTCAACCATATTTTCAATAACATCGATACTGATGGGACGTTTTTCACACGCCTTTTTTATGCCGGAAAGTATCTTCGTTCTATCAAAGGCCTCTCTCCTGTCATCCTTTTTTACCACCATAGGGAGATCTTCTTCCACAAATTCATAGGTGGTAAACCTCTTCCCACAGGCGATACATTCCCTTCTCCTCCGGATAGCGTTACCATCCTTGCTTATCCGGGAATCAATAACCCTGCTCTCCGTATTTGCGCAAAAAGGACATTTCATATTGAGACCTTTGAAAAATGTTCAAGTTAGCGCCCTTCGGGCGGGTAAAAGGTTAAGGGCTAAAGGCTAAGGGTTAAGGGCTAAAGGCTAAAGGCTTTCTCTATTTCCTTTCACCTTTTGCCTTTTGCCTTTTGCCCTTTACCTCTAATCGAAAGGGGGCGTTTTGCAAAGGTCTCATATTTTCGATACCTTGATGCCGGCCTCTTTCAGCATGTCTTCGGCCAACTTATCACTGTAGCCTTCCTTGTAAACGATACCGGTTATTCCCGCGTTTATTATCATCTTTGTGCATATTATGCAGGGAAGATTTGTACAGTAAAGTGTCGCCCCTTTCACACTTACTCCATGAAGGGCCGCCTGTATAATGGCGTTTTGTTCCGCATGCAACCCCCGGCAGAGTTCATGACGTTCACCGGAGGGGATATTTAATTGTTCCCGTAAACATCCAACCTCAGCGCAGTGAGGAAGTCCGGTTGGGGCACCGTTGTATCCTGTGGCGAGCATTCTCCGATCCTTAACTATAACGGCGCCTACATGGCGCCTCAAACACGTGGAACGTTTCAACACGAGTTCCACTATGTCCATAAAATATCTATCCCAGCTTGGGCGTTCAAGCTCAGTTCGGAGTTCTGAGTTCAGGGTTCCGGGTTCAGGGTTCTGAGTTTTGAGTTCTGAGTTCAAAGTTTTGGGTTTCGAGTTCTGGATTTCGGGTTTTATGTTCATTAAATTTATCTCTTGATCTTTCTCTGCGTTCTCTGCGACCTCTGCGGTGAATCGAAAATCTGAACCCTAAACTCTATCACTATAAAGAGGGAACTTTTCGCAGAGAGACCTGACCTCTTCCCTTATTTCCACCACCCGCTTTTCGTTACGGATGTCCTTGAGAACATCGGAAATAAAACGGGCTACGGTTTTCATCTCTTCTTCCTTCATCCCTCTTGTCGTGATCGCGGGCGTTCCAATCCTGACCCCGCTGGTAATCTGGGGTCCTGTCGTATCAAAGGGGATGGTGTTTTTGTTAACTGTCATGCCGGCCCGGTCAAGGACTTCCTCGGCATCCATTCCTGTAATCCCTTTATCGGTAAGATCGATCATGAAAAGGTGATTATCCGTTCCCCCGGAGACGAGGCGAAATCCAAGAGAGATTAACTCCTCTCCCATGGCCCTGGCGTTCTTCACGATCTGTTTCTGATAAACCTTGAATTCATCGGTTAGTGCCTCTTTAAATGCCACCGCCTTGGCGGCGATAACGTGCATAAGGGGTCCTCCCTGACTTCCCGGAAACACGCGGCTGTTCAGTACCTTGGCAAAATCTTCCCTGCACATGACGAGGCCTCCCCTTGGCCCACGCAGCGTCTTATGGGTGGTTGAGGTGACAAATTCGCAAACCGGAACCGGTGTAGGATGAATGCCGGCTGCCACGAGACCCGCAATATGCGCGATGTCTGCCATAATGATTGCCCCTACCTTATCCGCTATTTCTCTGAAGAGTTGGAAATCTATGGTTCTCGGATATGCGCTTGCCCCGACCACGATCATCTTTGGCTTGTGTTTTTTTGCCTGGGCCTCCACTTCATTGAAATCTATGGTTTCCGTTTCTTTATCCACACCGTAGGAGACGACATTGTAAAGTCTTCCGGAGAAGTTTGCCGGACTTCCATGTGAAAGATGTCCGCCGTGAGACAGATTCATCCCCAAAATGGTGTCTCCCGGCTGGAGTGCCGAAAAATAGACAGCCATATTGGCCTGAGTTCCGGAATGTGGCTGGACATTTACATGGTCGGCGCCAAAGAGCTGTTTGGCCCGCTCTATCGCCAGTACCTCCACAATATCGACAAACTCGCAACCGCCATAATATCTCTTTGCCGGGTAGCCTTCCGCGTATTTATTC
>JADFWA010000059.1 GCA_015222855.1 Pseudomonadota bacterium
AAAAAAATAACCGCAGGCATATATTTGATATTCCGAGGATTATTTTTTGAGCATAACGCAGATATTGGGCAAAAAGACCATTTCTGGATGGACACCAATTAGCCTTGTCTTCGTTAAAAAAAATAGGTTAACCAAAGATAGACGTTGTCCGGCGCTTTATTTAAGGAATTGGCGCCCGGTACCTTGAAGCCCCCATATTCGGTCTCGCGTCCCCCATAAAACAGATTGCCCCCACAAATCAGCTGAACGTCCTGCATAACATCCCAGGTGAGCCGTGGCTGCAGTATGCCGGAGGGGTCGGTTATATTGTTGATAACGGTAAAAAAGACGTTCACCAAAGGGTGCAACTCCACCTTGATATGACCCGCAAGGTAATACCGGCCTAATGTAAACAATTCTCCACGGTCCAGGCGTTCCACAATGTCCGGGTCAGTGCGTGTTACCGAGTAATGATCATCACCCAATCCGCTATAAAAACCCTCCACAAATCCATAAAAATTCTTTTCCCACCAAACCCAGGAATAATCTATGTTAGCCACTAAAGATAAAAAATCGCTTTCATCGCTTTTTTTATCCAGAAAAGTCCAAGTAGCGTCAAGCCGCCAGGCTGCATTCCCGAGATATCCCGTGCCGCCAATGCCGACCACCTCATCTTTGAAGTGTTTCGCGGCCATGATATCGAATTCGGTCGTGCCACGGGCGAAGTGCAGCTTTCCGGCCAGAGAACTCTGGTCTTCCTCCACATCACCGTTTGAAGGGTTACGCCTCGGGACATAAAGGAACTGAACATCACCTAATCTCTCGACGGGAAATTGCGTGGAAATCATGTCATCCCCGATCTTGTATTCCCGCGCGGTATCCGTCGGCGCAAAGGGATTGAACAGATCCATCGGGTTAAAAAGCAAGCCGTTCCCCCACGTGACCGCCTGCCGACCGATACGAACCACACACCATTTCGGCTGTAATGTGAAAGAAAGCCGGTCTAATCGATGATACAGGGTATAATTATCGTAATCCTCAATGGTCTTGGTTAGATCCATCAAGCGGCGGTCGTCATCGACCTGACCGCCGGCAAGGAAACCGTTTTGAGAAAGAGCAGGGAAAAGTTTCTCCAGTTTTTTGCCCTTTCTCCGGGTATCTCCGCCCGAAAGGACGATTTCATAGTGAGCATCAAAATACGCCGACGTGCCAAAATAAAGCCTGTTCTTCAGGCGACCCTCAGCGCTTCCGTCATAGTAGGTTCCCGTTCCCACCAGTTGATAAAAGGATTCGTCGTCAGGCCGTGAAGCGTCTCCACGGACCCTGATATATCCGCCCCATTCCGCATCGATATCTTTGAAAAAGTTTAAGATATTTGATTGGTTTTCTGACCGGGCAAGTGTGACCCGGGAGTCGGCTGATGCCCATAATGTACCGGCGCCGCCACACATCACAATAATTGCCAGCAGCAGAAACGAGAGCGTCTCGAAAAAAAACAGTTTTATTAGTTCAATTAGTTTCATTGGTTCTATTGGTTAAGGTTTTAGCCTTGCCGTGACTCTCATTGCAGGGCTAAAGCCCTGCGCTACTGTTTATTCCTCTATAATGCCGCAAAGTGGCACAATCGAACCAATTAAACTAATTCAACCAACAGAACCAATTAACCCAACTGCTATTGGCTTTAGCCAATAGCAGTTAATTTTCCCCCTTTATCTGGTCATCCACCACCATACCGTCTTTGATTTGAATGAGCCGTCTGGCATAGTCCATCACCATGTGATCGTGGGTGGAAAAGATGAAAGTGACTTTTTTCTTCTCGTTCATCTCACGCATCATTTCCAGGAGCCCCTGGCCGGTCTTCGAATCAAGATTGGCGGTTGGTTCGTCGGCCAGCACAATCGACGGATTGGATACAATAGCCCTGGCAACAGCAACCCGCTGCTGCTGTCCGCCGGAAAGTTCGGAAGGTCGCCTGTTGTATGCACCTTCAAGACCAACGTCATCCAGGATAGTCTTCGCTCGCTCGCGTCGCTCAGCCGCCGGAACACCCTGAAGGAGCATGACGAACTCAACGTTTTCCAAAGCGGAAAGGACAGGAATCAGATTAAAGGCCTGAAATACGAACCCGATCTTGTGCAGCCGGAGGTCGGCAAGTTCCGATTGGTTCATCCGGTTGATGACATTCCCGTCCACCAGGATACGTCCCGAATCAGCGGAATCCAAACCGCCGATGATGTTCAGCATGGTGGTCTTGCCCGATCCCGAAGGTCCGGCAATGGCAACAAAGCCTCCCTTTTGTATGGCGAGATTCACGCCACTAAGGGCGCGGACTTTGACCTTTCCCTGTTGATAGGTCTTTGTGACGTTCGTACATTCTACAATATACATATTGCAAAGCCTCGCTGGTGTTTTTTACGTCAATAACTGGCATCACTCCCTCCCCCTCACGCGGCGCAAGCGCCTGCGCTGCACGTGAGGAGGAGGGTTGGGGTGGGGGTGTCACCGGTCTCGAGTATGTTCCTCTCATAGCGCCTTATGTGTGTGCCATGGCCTCCACCACGGCAAATCTTGCGGCTTTAATGGCCGGATAGGCACTCACCATAAGCCCCAGGATAAGGACAACGAGGTTCGCCATAACAACGTCATTAATACAGATGACCGGATAGATCACCCGGGACATGCCGGCAAATTCCATCCCCTCGGCGAGCGCGGAAAGGTTAATACCCGTGTCCGAGAGGGCAAACACGCTCACAAAGCCCAGGCTGTTTCCGATAACTATGCCGAGAACGAGAAGGAAAAACGATTCGATAAGTACCCCTTTTACAATCCACCAGGGCTTCATGCCCAATGCCCTTAGCAGGCCAAACTCCCGCATCCGCTCGAAGACGGCCATGAGGGTCGTATTAACGATGCCGAAACCCATGGCAATGAAAACAATAAAAAACCACAGAAAGATGAACCAGTCATACATCTTCAGCATTGCGGTGACCAACGGAAGGAGTTCCCGCCAAGTCTGCACCTCATATGAAGCGGAGGGCAAGGCTTCCCGCAGGGCATCGGCCACTTTGTCCGCCTCTTCGTAATCAGCAAGAAGGATGGACACCTCGGAAATGCCTTTGTTCAGCTTCAACATCTCCTGAGCCGTGGCCCTGGTAACGAA
>JADFWA010000060.1 GCA_015222855.1 Pseudomonadota bacterium
GTTAAGGACTGAGGGGGATATCGAGCAGATATCGGAGCGTGAAAAGGTGGTGGAGGAAGAGGAAATACGTGGTGGTGATGAAACCATTCTTCTTGTGGATGATGAGGATATCCAATTGGATACCGGGCAGGATATACTGGGGCAGTGTGGTTACACGACCATCACGGCCGGAAGTGGTGAGGAGGCCATTGAGGTTTATGAGAGGGAAGGGGACCGGATTGCCCTGGTGATTATGGATGTAGGGATGCCCGGTATGGGTGGTCACAGGTGTCTGCAGGAGCTTCTTAAGATTAATCTGGAGGCAAAGGTTATCATTACGAGTGGTTATTCTCCCATCGGGAAGGTGAAAGAGACGCTGGAGGCCGGCGCCGCCGGTTTTATCGGCAAGCCTTATCACCTAATTGATATGCTGAAGAAGGTGAGGAAAGTCCTGGATAAAAGACAGGCCTATAAGTTCGTGGAATCTGGATAAGGAACGCAATAACACTAAAGAACATTATTGAGCGTAAGCGGGAGGAGAAGAAGATGAAGAAAACCCTGACGGATTT
Organism: Pseudomonadota bacterium; assembly: GCA_015222855.1. Taxonomy (GTDB): domain Bacteria; phylum Desulfobacterota; class Syntrophia; order Syntrophales; family JADFWA01; genus JADFWA01. Next base: position 549 of record JADFWA010000060.1, read on the forward strand.
GAAGTATTCCAACCCTTTTAGGTACTCATCATTAGCAGGCTCATTTGTGTTGAAGAAAACCCTTGCGGATTTGAAGTGTTCCAACACCGAAAGCGCTTGCATGGCGAGAGATGGTATTTCGACATCCATATCATATGGAAAATAGAAGGCCGATACGAAAGTTTACATAACATATCTTATCAGACGTAAAGTTTTGATGGCTCAGAGGGGGCGATTCCCTTTGTCATTCTGAATTTATTTCAGAATGACAAGAGATACTGAAACGAGTTCAGGATGACAATGCTACAATCCTTCTTCAGATAAATTTTTTATAAGTCGGGTTTGCTCGTTGGTTAGCTTTTTGGGGATGGTTACTGTGATTTTGACGTACTGATCTCCTTTTCCCTTTCCCTTGAGATGAGGAATGCCGAAGCCTTTCATTCTTATTTTCGTGTTGTTTTGCGTTCCGGCAGAAATTTTGATCCTTTTGCCGGGTCCGCCAAGCGTTGGTACGTCAATAGATGTGCCGAGGGTTGCCTGAGAGAAGCTGATCGATTTTTCCATGTATATATCATCTCCATCCCTTGCAAAAATCGGGTGTGAAACGATATTTATTCTCAGATAAAGGTTACCTGGGGGGCCGCCACCTGTACCCGGAAGCCCCTTCCCGGCAAGTCTTAATTTTTTGCCCGCACTGATTCCCGGAGGGATTTTTATATTGATCTCTTCCGTCCCTCCCTTTTTCTTAACGGAGAGTTTCTTGTCGGCTCCGAATGCAGATTCTTCCAATGTTATGGATATGTTATACTGTATATCTTCTCCCTTTCGGGCTATTTGCTGCTGTTTGCCCAGCTCTGCCCCGAAGATTTCACTGAAGGGATCCGCGCCCTTAAAGGTGTAAGTTCGTCTCCTTTTGCCACCCAGTCCGCCAAAGCTAAAGCCAAAACCCCTTAATACCTCGTTAAGATCAAACCCTCTGAATATATCTTCCTGGGAGAATTGCTGGCTGAACATGTCAGACCCGAAGCTGTCGTATTGTTTACGTTTCTCGGGATCACCCAGAACAGCATAAGCCTCGCTTATTTTCTTGAATTTTTCTTCCGCCTTTTTATTGTCGGGATTTCTGTCGGGGTGGTATTTAAGCGCGAGTTTCCTGTACGCCTTTTTGATATCTTCAGGGCCGGCACTTTTATCTACACCCAATATTTTATAATAGTCTTCAGCCATGGCGTCACCTAACTACTGGAAATTAAAGCTAAAATTTAATTTTTTCTTTGTGCCTGCCCGCCATCGGCTTCACCTTAGGCGAAGCAGGCGGGCCTCTGTGCCTTAGTGCCTCTGTGCCTTTTTATCATACCACCAAAAATCATTATTACTGACAGGGTCGTAAAATCTGTATCTGTCTCCCACCTTGACGAGGGATACATAGTCCATCTCGTTGCTTTCGTGAATAAGCCTGTCCGCGGTCATCATGAATCCAATGAAAAACCCGTGTTTTTTGATTGTCTGGAGGCTGTATGCGGCGCATGTAGGATACATCGGACAGCGGTCTCCGTCAACCGGAGATATGTATTTACTAAATATTTTAACACCTTGTATCAATAAATGTCCAGGCAGAGATGGGGGCATTTCAGACTTTTCTTCCACTTCAGAGCCATTAAAGTTCCATGGCACAAACGAATCGCTGTCCCCTCCATAGCATGGAACACTCAAGCTTATGAGTGCTATCAATATTATTATAATTTTGTGTCTTTTACCCTTCACCCTTAGCCTTTAACCTTTTACCTTCAATATCTTACATTCAAAACCTCATACTTAATATTAGGTAATTGGATGATCTTTTATTGTCATGGTAATAGGAGAGAGAACTTCTATCCATGAGATTCTGGAGGAATTCTTCTTTGACTCTTCTGTTATATTTATGAGCGCTGCTGACAGCGCTGTAGATATTGCCGCTGTACCAGCCGAGCTCGAAAAATGTAACGACACCGCCTGCGACGTACTTTTCATCATCAAAAAGCTCAACTGCCGCCCAGATAAAGGCACCGTTCAGCAAAAAGGCAACAAGGGCATCCCGTGGTCTTTCTGTGTATAAATGTCCCGCACCCGGCACTATCGCGGCGAGTGTGCCCGCCGTTGCGGGAGATTTCCTGGGGAGATTGCCAATATTTTCGAGACCTGAGGAAAAATTGCTTGCGGCGGTGGACAGGACACTCTCTTTTGGAACTTGTGAAAAAGTCTCGCTCGCCCTCTTCCATTCTTCCATATCGACGAGGACAAGGGCGCTCTGGTAGATCACCTTATTCCTGTATTCCCCGGAACTTGCTTTTATTATCCTGTCGAAGGTTGAGAGGGCGTCTTCATATCTCTTGAGATTTCTTTCCGCCCTTCCCTTGAGATACAATGCGTCATTTAACATGGAGCTGTAAGGAAATTTTAATATAAACACATTTAAGGCATCAACAGCCTCCGCCCATTTTTTTGCCTTGAAATAGCACTCCCCAATCCTTAAATAACACTTTTCGGCCTTTTTTTCTTCCGGGAAGAAAAAGATGAATCGCTTGTATTCGGTTATAGCCCTGTAGAAATCACCATCTCCGAAGAGGCTCTCCGCGTATTCGAATTGTTTTTCAATATTATCCCCTCCCCTCGCCTCCGGGGGGCATATAACAAGAAGGAAAGTGAAGCAAAAAATCGTAACACTGACAAGTGCTTTGGGCATCTTTTTCAAGCTTTTCTTCCAAGATCGAATGCGATAAGATTTTCTTTTATTACCTTTTCAGGAAAGGACTTGCGGAGCACATTTTCCCAGGTATCAATCCCGATTGTATCCAGATATACTGACAACACCCCCAGCATGGCGGTGTTTGCCGTTCTGATATTTTCCGCCTTGACGGCGATATCGGATGCATTCACAACCTTAACGGTCTTAAAGTTATTCTTGACTGTTTCCACTATGTCTCCAGGATAAGCCGCCTCACCAAGATTTACTGACGGCGGGTACAACTCCGTATCATTTATTATAACCATTCCATCGGGTTTAAGATAGTCCAGATACCGAAGCGTTTCCAGCTTTTCAAA
>JADFWA010000005.1 GCA_015222855.1 Pseudomonadota bacterium
AGTTCACTCATATATCTTTTCATCTAAAGCATCTGTCTCTTCGGCATCGGCCTCATAATCGCGTGCGAGACGGTCTGCCTTTGTCTTGAGGAATTCCCTGTACCATTCATGGGCGACAATCATGGACATAACCTCACTGGTGCCTGTCCAGATAGAGGCCAGCCGCAGATCGCGGAATATACGTTCAATTGGAAATATGTTGGTATAGCCGATCCCGCCCATAACCTGCATGGAATTGTGAACGGCCTTCTGGCATGATTCAGTAATAAACTTCTTGGCTTCCGATACCATCCGACGGATACGATTCATATCAATCCCTGCATCCACGGCACGGGCTGTTGCATAAGCCATTGCACGTGATGCATCCAGGAGCATAACGGCCTCGGCCATCTGAAAGCTCACCCCCTGGAACCGGTTAATCACCTGGCCGAAGGCCTTTCGTCGTGAGGTGTAACCGGTAGCGATATCCAGAGCGGGTTGCGCTGCACCGATCGTCATGGCAGCGGTTCCCAATCGCTCGGGAACCATCATTGTGTTAAAAACATCGTATGCCCCGTTTAACCTGCCGACAATATTTTCCCTGGGCACCTTTACGTCTTTAAAGACAAGACGGGCGGTTCCTCCACCCCTGCATCCCATAAGACCATACAGGTATTCGGTCTCCACACCGGGACCACGGTCGACAATGAAAGCCGTCAGTGCCTCCTGGGGGCTAACATCAGGGCCGGTATCGGTACGTGCATAGAGCAGGAAAAAGTCCGCACCTTCCCCCCCGACGATGAAACGTTTCTGACCATTCAGGAGGAAATAGTCACCTTTATCTTCTGCTTCGGTGGTGGCACCGAAAAAGTCAGACCCGCCCCTCGGCTCGGTCAAACACTCGGCGGCGAATAGTTCTCCCTTGAGAAGAGGTTTTACATACTTTTCCTTCTGCTCATCCGTGCCGTGCAATATGATGGCATCACATACGAGCTCTGCCCCGACACCAAAAACACAGGAGAATATATAACCAAGTGTACCAATCTCCTCCATCAGCATGCAGGTCGTCACCCAGTCCATCTCCCTGCCGCCCCACTTTTTGGGATAGCGACATCCCAACAGGTTGCGTCGTCCGGCTTCCTGAAGAAATTCCTTTGGAAACTTGATCTTGTCATTGTCCATATCCAGAATCATCCGGCGCGGCACCCATTTGACAAGATCACGTGCCTCATCCCGTATTTTGATCTGTTCCTCTGTAAGCATGTAATCAAACATCTGCTACCCCCCTTTTTATTGCCCTATTCGGAAATTATGAGAAAAACCACTCACCCCCACCCTGCCCATTATGGACTATGGTCAGTATATGACCAACGGTCATTTTTTGATATGCCAAAACTTCTTCTATGTCAAGGAGAAACCTCGCCTTTGGGCGAAGACTTTAGTTTGATTTACATGTATGAAAGAAGCACAAAGAAAGAAGAGAAGAAATATTACTTTGTGCGTAACATTTTAGTTGTTTGAAATCTCCCTTTAAAAGCTTGTCCCCGTGAAGGCGGGGAAGGGGGAGATTATGAGGTTCTCCCCTTTTCTAAAGGGGTGTTAGAGGGGATTTTTATAGTAATCATTACTTTTTTCAAACAGCTAAAGTATTACCTTTGTGCCTTAAGCTATCGGCTTTAGTCGATAGTGTTGACCTATCTCCGGGGCAGAATAACACCTTAAGAACCCGCCGGCGCCATTTTCTTCTTTTACCCTTGACTCGCATCTATTTCTCTTCTATATTTTCCAAGTTAAACAGTGGAAAATCTGCTGTTCACCTTCCATGGGAAAAGCAAAATGAACAAAAGCATTAACACCAAGGCTCCACGGTTTGGAATCCTGCCTAAACTTCTCATCCCTTTCCGGTTCTTTCATGTGTCCCTTTGATTGTGCTGGGATACATCGCCGGTAGAAACCTGGAGGAAACAGGGCTGCAGGCCGTTCTGAGAGCCGAAGAAATGGGGGCAAGCAATCTGGAATCGGCGAGGGAAATAGGCAAAACGGCTATCGAAGACAGTGTTCGGGGACTTGACAGCAAGTCAACAGAGGCTATCGAGCTGAGAACCGTTGAGCTGGCCCAGAGGATTGCCGACTTTCTTTATGAAAGGGATAAAGACATCTCCATTCTGGCCTCTTTTTGGCCTGATCTCGAAAGATATCTTGAGGTATATTCGGTCTGCAAGAGGGATGTAATGGAACAGTTGTCACACAAGATCAGGGAGATACTTGACAGTAAGTGAAGTTTCCACTGCCCACAAGGTGGTGACTTCGAAATTTACGACCGCAAGTCGATTAATGACATAAAATCCGAAGCACGAAATTCGAAATGCGAAACAATATCAAATGACAAAAATTCAAAATCTTAAAACGACAAGGTATTCCG
>JADFWA010000002.1 GCA_015222855.1 Pseudomonadota bacterium
AGGTGATCCTCCGTCTGGATATCTCCGTAGAGGAAAAAACGGGCATTTGTGGGTGAATAGTATGCGCGGTGAAATTCCTTGAACTGCTCATAGGTAAGAGACGGTATAGCATCCGGGTCTCCCCCTGAATCAAAGGTGTATGTGTTATCGGGATAGAGGTTCTGCTGGATTGCCTTGTACATAAGGGCGTCAGAGGAAGAATATGCCCCCTTCATCTCATTGTATACGATTCCCGAGATTTTGAGATTGTTCTCGTTATCAAATTCCATATGGTGACCTTCCTGACAAAAAGTCTCCTTCAGGAGACGGGGTCTCAATACGAGGTCGGTATAAACACGGGCCAGATTGAAAAAATCGGCCCTTACCTGACTGGCTACGGGATAGATGGTCTTGTCGGGATAGGTGAAGGCATTGATGAAGGTCTGAAGCGTCCCCCTGATTAGTTCCATAAACGCGTCCTTCAGCGGATACTTTTCAGAACCGGCCAGTACGGAATGTTCCAGGATATGCGCGATCCCCGTGGAATCCTCGGGCGGGGTACGGAAGCCGACGGAATAAAGGTTTTCCTTGTCATCGCAGTGAAGGTGGAGAACCTTTGCGCCGGTCTTTTCATGCTCGATCTCGTATGCCGTGACCCTTATATCCGGTATCTCTTCAACTCTCAGGACGTGGAAGCCGTGCAGTTTTTCACCTGCTTTCAGTGTTGGAGCAGGACAATGTCTGAATTCACCCATTTTGATCTTTCCTCCTTACCTGTTTTGAAAATGCATGGCAATCACATTCCTACTTCACAATATTTCATCTTCACGCAAAATTCAAATTATAAAATCCCCCTAACCTCCCTTTAAGAAAGGGGGGATGAAAAACCCAAAACTTCCCCCTTTTATAAAGGGGGATAAGAGGGGGATTTTACTTGAAAGCGCATAAAAAAAAGCAGGGGTTGGTGCATTTGCATCCAACCCCTGCCTCTCGTTGTGTCGTGTGAGATTAACTGTTAATGATCTTTTCCGCCTCTTCTTTGTATGCATCCATCACATAGGGTATTCCTGAAACCTTTGTGGCTTCTTCGGTGAGGGACATAAGATCACGGCGACCCATGGTTGAAATATTGAAGTTTCTGCTTCCGGCCATCAACTGCTGCAGTCCTACCTTCAGCTTTTCCGCGAAGGTGTAGATTCCGACTGCGCCGAGCGGAATTTTCTTGAAGTCATTCCCATATTTTCCCCTCAATTCTTCCCAGGTTACAAATATTTCTTCCGGTTTACTGCCGAATTGGGAAACCGTCTTGGGGAGAGATTTGTCTTTCAGCCATACCCCGATATTTTTGCCCACCATCCCGGGTATCATCAATGCCCTTCCCATACATACGGCCTTTACATAGGGGGCACCCATTGCAAGGACCTTGAAGATATGATCTTCGGTTGAAAAACCGCCCGCAATAGCTATATCGGGAACCCACTCGCCATTCGCCGCGAGCTTTTGGCAAAATTCATGTGTGAGAGACTGTAGATAGAAGGTGGGGATTCCCCATTCTTCCATCATCCTCCAGGGGCTCATCCCGGTTCCCCCGCCTGCCCCGTCAATGGTCAGGAGGTCGATTCTTGCCATGGAGGAAAGTTTTATGGCGAGGGCAAGCTCGATAGCACTGTAAGCTCCTGTTTTAAGGGTGACCCTTTCGGCGCCGAGGTTTCTTAACCTTTCAACTTCATTGAGAAAATCTTCTTCAGTAACAAAACCCAGCCTGGAGTGTCTTTCAAATTCCCTTATTGCGCCGGCCTTGAACGCCTCCTGGCATTCCTTCAGCGTGGGATCGGGGGTAACGATATATCCCCTCTTTTTCAGTTCAATTGCCCTCTCCAATGAATCAACCTTGATTTCTCCACCTATACACTTTGCTCCCTGCCCCCACTTGAGCTCCATTGTGGTAACGCCCAGTTTATCAATGACATATTCGGCCACACCGAGCTTGGTATCCTCCACGTTCATCTGTACGTGGATATCTCCATATCCTTCCTGCCACTGTCTGTAAATCTTGACGCGATATTCCATGTCGGGTGATTTTACCACCTTGCCGTTTTTGGTCTTCAGGCCGGGGTCTATGCCGCACACATTTTCACCGCAGATAAGGCTTACACCGGAGATGGCGGCTCCAACAGCAAAATGATCCCAGTTCTTTTTCGCGATATCTGTAGAACCGAGCGCGCCGGTGAATACGGGCAGCTTCAATTTTACCTTACTGTTGTACCCGAAGGATGTTTCCGTATCCACGACCGGAAATAGAGCGGTCTCCGGTGATGGGTCGGCAAGCCCCTTGGCTCCTATGGCATATCCCTGAATGTTCAGGTGAGAATAGTCTACGGGATATTCCTTGTCGGCACCGGCTATTACTGTCCCGAATGGGCCGGGATAGAGAAGTTCTCGTCCACGAAAGGTTGCTTTGAAAACCTCACAGTTTCCCGTACATCCGTCTACGCACCTGGAGCAAAGTCCGGAATTTGGCGCCACGCTCCTCGATCTATTGGTTGTTTGTGTTGCATCGCTGGCATTTGGTCTCTGTAAATTCATACTTTTGCCCTCCTCCTGTTTTGTTTGGTTAAAAAACGTAAGTGCTCAGCCATCAACAGGCTGACCACGGTTCCTGCCGCTTCAAAGATATCTTCACGGGTTTTTCCGGGAACCCCGAAGAAGCAAGCAGGAAAGGAAATTGAAATGATATAACAAATACAAATTTATATTTTCTAACACACACTAAATGGAAGTTCAAACAGTAAATCAACTCCGCAATCCGGGGCTGATTTTGTGCGGATCAACATATCTTGTTGTTTCGAGCCATTTTCGTGAATGTTACGCCTGTTTTGAACAGATTAACCCCATAAATAATGCTAATACCGTGTCATTCATGTAACCAGTTGAAATATCTGATATTTGCGTGACTGGAGGGGTGATTTGCTCAAAAAAACAGAATAAATTTGTATTTTTAGGGGGCATAAAATAACAAATTTGTAGCAATCCTGCAGTGGGAAGGACTATCGAACAGGCTCAACACATCCTGCGAATTTTGAAAAGCTTGTTTACAAGGTCACTTTTTTGCATTAAAGAAGGATTATGGGTGCGGAAACGAAAAACGGGATATCGGTTATAGATGATATCGGCAGGATTATAACCGATTCTGTCAGTCCTGAAGATACGCTGGATAGGATTGCCGGACTTATTGCCGACAAATTCAACACTGACGCATGCTCAATATATCTTCTCGATGCGGATAAGAAAAATCTTATCTTGAAGGCAACGGTTGGTCTGCGTAAAGAATCGGTAAGTAAAATATGTATGAAGAGAAGCGAGGGGCTTACCGGTCTTGTACTGGAGGAATTGAGGCCTGTTTTTGTGGCAAACCCTTCCCGCCATCCAAGATTCAAACTTTTTAAAGAATGCGGTGAAGAGATATATAAAACCTTCCTCGGTGTACCCCTGATATACCATAAGGACGTACTGGGCGTTCTCGTGGTTCAGACAATAAGGGATGATTCCCTTTCTGAATCGGATATAGCGCTTTTTTCCGCCATTGCCTCCCAGATTTCGGGGGCAGCGGCTTATGCCCTGCTTCTGGAAGACCTCGGAACAAAAGGGGATGTTAGTAAAAGGCTGTCAGAGCCAGGGAAGAAAAAATCCGGCAGAAAAGTAAAAGAGGGCCCCCTCAGGGGACTGCCGGTTTCATCCGGTTTTGCTGAAGGAGTGGCACACTACCTTGGGGGAGCTGTCAAGTTTTCCGAAATAGGTTATGAAAAAAGGGAGGATGTCGAAGTTGAGATAACAAGGCTTCAAAAGGCCCTTGATCTTTCAGAACGACAGGTTCTGCAACTTACAGAGAATATAAAAGGCCAACTTTCCAGTGAAGATGCGGCCATCTTTCATACCTATCTGATGTTTCTTCATGATGAGTCCTTCAAGAACAGGATCATAGAGAAGATCAAAAATAAATTGTCTGCGGAGTATGCTTTGAAGGAGGTAATCCTTGATTATCTGGATGTCTTTTCCAGGATGGAAGATTCATATCTGAGGGAAAGGGGTTCCGATGTCAAGGATGTGGGGAGAAGGATCTTGCGAAACCTCCTCGGAATTGGTGATGACAGTGTAAAAACATTCGAGGAAGATACTATTCTTGTTGCACCCGATATCTCACCCACAGAGCTTATTAATTTGCGTCAGGACAGTTTAAAGGGAATTGTCATGTCGGGGGGCGGCAAGACATCTCACGCGGTGATCCTTGCAAGGTCATTTGAAATACCGATGGTAATAGGAGTAAAAGAGATATTCGATACGATAAAAGAAACCGAGCGATTGATTATTGACGGGACATCAGGCCTTGTTTTTGACAACCCGGGTAAAGAAATCATTGATGAATACAGACGGCTGAAGGATGAAAAGGCAAAACACGATGAAAGGCTAAGTGAAATAAGAAACCTTCCGGCAAAGACGAAGGATAATCATACGGTAATGCTCGGGGCGAATATCGGGCTTTTATCGGATATTGAACTGGTCAAGAAATATGGGGCCGACTATATAGGACTTTACAGGACTGAATTTCCTTTCATTGTAAGGAAAGAGTTTCCGACGGAGGAAGAACAATTTGCACTGTATAAAAAGATCGTGGAAGGGGCTGAGGGAAGGGAGGTGACCATTCGCACACTGGACATTGGTGGGGATAAGTTCTTATCCTATCTCGATTATTCGGGAGAAGATAACCCATATCTCGGCTGGCGGTCGATCAGGGTCTCTCTTGAGCTGGATGACATCTTCAGGGAGCAGATAAGGGCCGTCTTGAGGGCATCGGCCTTTGGAAACGTGAAGCTGATGTTTCCTATGATAACCTCCATTGGTGAGGTAAAAAAGATTATTTTGATCCTGAGTGAAGAGAAGAACAGGTTGAAAAGGGGAGGGGTTCGGTTCGATGAGACCATAAAAGCAGGTATCATGATTGAGGTTCCCGCCGCTGTAAAGATCCTGAACAAGCTTCTTTCTTACGTTGATTTTGTAAGTATTGGTACAAATGACCTCATACAGTACACCCTTGCCGTTGATAGAAACAACCCGAAGGTTGCCTCACTGTACAACCCTCTACATCCTGCTGTGATCACGACTGTTTCAGAGATAGTTTCAGTATGTAAGAAGAATGGTAAAGAGGTCGGCATCTGTGGTGAAGCGGTATTTAATCCTAAATGTGCTTATCTATTCCTCGGTATGGGAATAGACAGATTGAGCATGAACCCCTCCTCCATTCCCCTGATAAAAGAATTGATCATGAAGATGAAACGCTCAGATGGAGAGGTGGCGTTAAAGAAAGTGTTGGACATGGAGGATGAGGTAGAAATATCCGACTATCTGGAGGAAGAAATGGAGGATACTATATTCATGTAGTTTCTGAAGATAGTCCCAAACTGATCCTTCATGATATCCTCCAGTCTCCTGACATCCGCAAGTATAGAGGTCGGGTCTATCCGGGCCTGTGGAAGAGAAGAGAGCCAGTCTCGATCCGCTTCCAGCCATTCCCTGACATCTTCATAATCGGCCGACTGGTTGTCGAACTGAAGGCCGACAAGGTGGGGCCGCCCTTTTACCGAGATAGCCTCTACCTCACAATCTGCAGAGGTTGCCAGGATTTCTACCTCTTTTGGGAAGGGTTGCAAGACCGCCTGGGAATGCCACTTAAATAAGGGGAACGAACCTGGGATACCACGAAAGAGTGGATGTTCGAGGCCGCTTTTGGTAAGCCGCCCCTCGACAAAACCGACGCTGTGCCGGAAGTTCGTTCCCACCTTGGCGCCAAGGGCATCAGCAAGAAGCTGGTGCCCCAGGCAGAATCCAAGATAGGACATGTCCAGTTCAAGAGCCCTGCGGATGGCCTCTTTTTCGGCCTTGAGAAAAGGATATTTATCTTCCTGATCGATATTGGGACTACCGCCCAGGATTATCAGCCCGTCATATGAACTAATGTCAGGGATTGGCCGGTGCCAGACCTCTGCGATGTGCAGACTCACGTCGAATTTCTTCGCCGAGCGGATCAGGTATTCCCCCGGCCCCTCCCAGGGCATATGTTGAAAGACGAGAAATTGTTTTGACATTATCTTAGGTACCTAGCTTTGGCTAAGGGCCGAAGATGTCTAAGGCTTCATGCCCTTAGCCTCTTTTGTTTCTTGAAAAATTGACATCATTGGCTGGAGGCAACATCTATCGCCGCATCCCCTTCCTCACCGGTACGTATCCTTATTGTATTAACCACTTCGGAGATGAATATTTTGCCATCCCCTATTTCACCGGTTCTGGCCGCTTCAATTGTGGTTTTGGCAATACGCTCTATATCCTGGTCTTTGGCCACGATCTCAATTTTGACCTTGGGCAGAAACTCAACTTTAAACTCTCTGCCACGAAATTGTTCAATTTTACCCTTTTGTTGGCCATGTCCCTCTATACGGGTAATACTCATTCCGGGATAACCCAGTTTCGTTAATGTTTCTTTCACGTCATCTAACTTCTCAGGTCTGATTATTACCTCTACCTTTTTCATTTATTCACCCCCCTTTTTACCTGTCGAGTTGTACAAAATCTGGATAGGCTGGCGTTCCATGTTCAGGAATATCCAGTCCCTGCAGTTCTTCTTCCGGAGAAATCCGAATACCAAAGATCTTATCCATCAATTTGAATAATATATATCCCGCGCCGAATGCCCAAACGAAAACTACCGCTATACTGATAAGCTGGGCAATTAACTGCTCATAACCACCGCCATAAAATAACCCTGTGGCAAACGGCTTTTCAATTGCATAATTGCCATACGTTCCGTCGGCAAAGAGCCCCACACTGAGAAGACCCCACAGTCCACAGGTGCCGTGTACACTTATAGCGCCGACGGGATCATCTATTCCTCTGTTATCGAAGAATCGAACACTCGCATACATCAATGCCCCGGCAATCAGCCCTATAACGATAGCTATCCAGCCTTCTACCCAGGCACACGACGCGGTTATCGCCACCAGCCCCGCTACGGCGCCGTTTAACGCCATACCTACATCCCATTTTTTCGTTTTCCAGTACGCTATCAGCAGCGCTGATAAGGCACCGGCGGCAGCGGCCAGATTAGTATTGACTGCAATAACTGAAATTCTTAAATGGTGGGCATCGCAGGTACTTCCTGGATTGAAACCAAACCAGCCGAACCACAAAATGAAAACCCCAAGAGCTGCCATAGCTATACTATGTCCGGGAATAGCCTGAGGCTTTCCATTTATGTATTTACCATACCTTGGGCCTAAAACCATTGCTCCGGCCAGACCGACAAAACCGCCTATAGCGTGGACCACTCCACTGCCGGCAAAATCCAGGGCGCCCATTCCAAATGGAAGACTGGAAAGCCATCCTCCTCCCCAGACCCAGTGTCCATAAAGAGGGTAAATAATAACACTCACCACGATGCTGTAAATGAAGTAAGCGCTGAATTTCATACGTTCAGCAACCGCCCCGGCAACGATGGTGGCTGCTGTGGCACAAAAGACCAACATCCAGAACATATTGAGATACTTGCCTACATCGTAATACTCGCCAAGCATGAACCAGCCTTTCGTGCCCCAAAGACCATGCCAATCTCCGCCCATCATTATGGCATAGCCAAGAAGGAAAAAGGTTAATGAACCGATGCACAAATCCATCAAGTTCTTGGCCATCAGGTTGGTGACGTTTTTTACCCTGCAGAATCCGGCCTCCAGCATTGCAAAACCCGCCTGCATAAACATGACGAGAAAGGCGCAAACCAGTATCCAGACATAATTAATGGGCGCCTGAGAATTTTCCTTCAGGGTTTGAGCACCTGTCGGGTCCTGAGCGAAGGTCAGGGTTGCAAAACACAAGAATACCAAAGTTACCAAACACAAACACGTTAAACTCCTGCTCATCTTTTTCATTTTTAGACCTCTCTTATTTATTTTTGCCGAGAACATGGCTGAGGAAAGCTCGGCAGTCAACTTACCTG
>JADFWA010000061.1 GCA_015222855.1 Pseudomonadota bacterium
GCAAAAGCCCCCACTCCCGTTTTCAACAAGAAATAAAGACCCGGAAAACATGAAACCAGAAAAGCGGAAAGAATCGCTGCCGGGTTATCGGCAATAGATTTCACCAGGACATAAATAGCCAGTACAAGACCGGCGCCGAAGAACGCCCCTCCGTAACGGGCCACATGGTACGGATCGAGATGAAATGCCGTCGTCGGAAGAGCGAGAATCCAATGGTACCCTGGAGGATACATCACGTTGTGGACAAATCCGCTATCCACGACATTGCGCAAGAATTGTAGATGGCTGTACGCGTCAGACTGTCCAAGCGCCATATGCTGAAGGGGATGGATGCTTCGCACGGCAACAGCCAATATGAGCAAACCGATTAAAATAAAGTCTTCTCGGGAAATCGAAAGTCTTTGGAATAATTTTTGTTTTCTTTGTCTTATTACAACGATTGCAGTGGCAATCAGCCAACCGAGAAAGTATAGGATGATCTCAAGAGAAACACCTATGCGCAGATAATGATTCCAGAAAAATCCCAGAATCCCCTGGCTGGTCAACCCGAGAACTAACGCTAACAGAAGGATATGCGGCCAGGATTTTTCTTCACTTAGCCATAGAGCGGTTCTCAGGGTCGGCACAATCAATGAGAGGCTGCAGGCCGATAGGACAATTAACAGATTGCCTATATCAATTAGAGAGGACATCAAATAAAAAACTCATGGAGAGGTTTACCGGTGAAAAATGGTTCGCAAGCGGCGAATCAAATGTTTTTTGCCTTGATTTACAAACGCCCATATCGGACAGCACGAACTTGATTCAGCAGGAATCTCATCCCCTGGAAAAAAATCGGGGGGGTGAGGGCAATTATCCAGGAGCCAAGCTTATATCCTATAGATTTCTCGGATGATCGAATTATACATTTGAACACATTGCGGTTGAATACCGAATCAGCTCTTAAATAGGCCAGAAAATACAAACTGTTTAACCCATGAGCCCGTTCAAACGATTGGACAGAGTCCTGACATATTTCCCCCCCATATAGAGGCTCCAGTTCTTTCATCAGGCGTTTCCATCCGCTGATGACTTCAAAGGTGGAATCAGTCCAACTAAAAGTTCCCGGGGATCCGCACCGATTCAAGACCAGAGGGTCAGCTATCCTGAAAAGTGACTGTCCCTTGAGATACTCCATGACACGACCAACATGGGCAAAGTAGGTCCCGATATATCGATCCGGTTTAATAGCGCGCCAGTACTCGGTCCGGATAACACAGGAACCTATAAATCCCATAGACCAGGCATCTCTGGCAAGAAACTCGGAAGCTTCCATCGTGTCAGCCCGCATCAGGGGCAATGATCGGTCCTTCAGGACAATCTTCATCGATGCATCGACAGAACGATAATTAACATAAAGAAAACGTGGATCTTCGCGCTTTAAAACATCCAGCACAGAAGAGACGGCGCCGGGAAGCAGACGGTCGTCTTCCCCAAGCAACCATGCATACCGGCATGAACAGATATCCACGGACCTCAGGATGTTGCGATCAATCCCCAGATTTTCCGGGTTCCGGAAGTGAAATATGTGAGGATAAGAGGCGATAAGCTGCTCGATGGTCGCGACGTTGGTGTCGTCGGTGGAGTCATCAGAGATAAAGACAGGAATGATGCGTTTTCCCGCCGACCGAACAATGGACTGGACGCAAGCGAGAAGCTGACCGGGGCGCTTGTAAGTGGGAATACAGATGCCAAGGATCGGGTTAGGGGTCACGAATTATTCCTTTCCATACCAGTTTGTGCAGGAAGCGCCCGCCCAGTGCGATGACGGTACGCCAAAGGGCGATGGGCCACGGGAAATGCCGCCACATCAGAGCAATGTAATCCTGTTCAAGGGCAAGATCACGCTTTACGGAACTCAACCCGTGCAGGTCGTTATAAACGGCGACCTGTACAGGAATATACTGGAAGTGGAACTCCGGATCGCTGAAACAACGCATGTTCAGTTCCCAGTCGGCCTGGAGGGAATAGCGCAAGTTGAACGCATATTTTTTGAATACGGCCCGTGGGTAGAACACGGCCTGATGGCAGATATTTGTACGGGCCAGCTTGGCGGCGGTAAAGCGGCCATCATAAAGCCGCTGCCGGCCTGGCCAGTAGGCGTCGCCGTAGTAGATAATGTTGGCGTGGGTCAGAAGAGGTGCAACGGTTCGCAGGTCTGCCGAGAGGGTGTCATCACATCCGAGGAAGAGAATACGCTCCCCGTTTACGTGGCGCGTCCCTTTATTCATGGCATCATAGATCCCACTGTCGGATTCACTGCTCCAGAAAGCAATCCTGTTGTCATAGCGCCGCAGAATATCCAGTGTCCCATCTGTCGATCCGCCATCTATGACGATGAACTCAACACCTTCATAGAATTGGTCCATGACACTCTGGATGCAGGCTTCCAGTGTTTTCTCGCCATTCCGTAACACCGTGATGATGCTGATGAATGGTTTTTCAGCGTTCACTAAGGAGCTGTTCATAGAGTGCCTGGTATCGTTGTGCGATCTTGTCAGCGTTGAATTCGCGTTCGATCTTGTCTCGCGCCCTTCCGGACAACCGGCGCCAACGTTCCTCATCAGACAGCACAAACGACAGGCCGTCTGACAGGTCATTACTAGAAAAAGGTTGGGCGAGATAACCGTTAAACTCATGTTCGACAAGATGCGGTACACCGCCGACATCGAATGCAACCACGGGAGTCCCGCAGGCCAAAGACTCCATGATCGAGTTTGGCAGATTCTCCTGGACTGAAGCCATGACCGTGACATCCGCCGCTGAGTAGGCCAGGCGCATGGAAACCTCGTCCCTCAATACGCCGAGGAAGCGACATGGTATGCCTGTATTGACCGGAATGGAGGGGGCGGACTGGCCGACAACCATGAGTTCCATGCGATCATGCCAACCGGCTTCAGACAACTGGCGAAGGGCTGCTTCGAGATAGTGAAATCCTTTATTCATGTCGTACGTTGCGTTCATGGCCGAGAACAGGACTAGTTTTCGCTCCTGCGGGAGGCCCAATATAGCCCGCGCCTCCTGTTTTTCAACCGGCCGGTACTGGTTTAGATCGATTCCGTTGGGGATCACCTCGATCCGCCGTTGCTGTAAAAGCGAGCTATTTCGGGCACAGTCTGCCAGCCACCGGCTGGGCGTTACAATCGTCAGAGGTGTGTCCCGCCAGAATTTATGTTTGCGGTTCCATATCCAGCGGCTGATATCCCATGCATGCTGAGAACCAAGCAGGGGGCAATGGCCACATTGCTCCCTGTAGTTTTGACAATTGCCGGGGACGTGGCATCCACCGGTGAAGGCCCAGGAATCGTGCAGGGTCCAGACCACCGGTCTTTGAAATGATGCCAGTGAAGGTATATTGATAAAACCACGGCAGATCCAATGGAGATGAATGATATCAGGATTCAAGGTTTGAATCTGGCGACTGATCCGTTCAGGAAACCATTCCACGGACCAGTGCGTCTGCTGACGGTTCCGATAAAACAGCAGCGGCAGCATGTCGATATAGGGACGGAATATTGCAAGAGCCCTGGCCAGGCGGGTATCGCGCTCATAAACACCGGCATCGCCGCCCGTCCGGGTCTGGACGAGCATTTGTGATTCGATGCCAAGATTTTGAAGCCCCTGATGGATCCTCCATGCAGCACGGCCAGCGCCACCTTCCTGATCGAATGTATTGACATGTAATATCCGCACGTAAACTTCCTTATCCGTTGGATTTTTTAGACTTGTGCCACTCAAGTTACCATGGCCTTTATCGCCCCCAGAGTAATTATCAGGCGATTTCGGATCTTCGTCTGATTCCCTTTCGCCAGGTTCGAATCAGCATATCGTTTCGCCACCCATAATCCCAGATGCGACGAATGCATACAAGCCCTGAACCAAACATCGCCCAGAACAACTGTCAAGGCATCCGGATCAAAGACATGGGCTTGAGCGTTTGCCACCCGGATCTGTTCGAGCCAGGCATCGGCTTTGCTGAGTGTTTCAGCCGACATGCTCAACCGCCCCATGCACAGTTCACGGTGGAATCGCAGAGTATCCGGCGTGATTACGATTCCCAGCGCCTGGAACTGACGTGCGATAATTCTTATGGCCTGCTCATCCATCTTCGTCCAGTCGGATCCTGTCAAGCTCCAGCCATGCACCCGATACTGAAGCAGCACCTGCGGCAGATTTTCAACAGGAAAGCAGCGCATGGCACGGGTCCAGAGTTCAAAATCCTCCGTCGGATAGTAGCTGCCGTCGAAGCGCAGCTGATGTTGATCCATCATACTCCGTCGCAGCATAACTGTGGGATGGGCAAAGGGTGTATCCACCAGTGAGAATGCCCGGATCTCTTCACAACCAACCGGACGCTTAAGAACAGCCCGTGATGGCCCTCCGAAATAGCGAATCCACGCACCGCACATGCCAATCTCCGGGTGCCTGTTCATGTATCGGACCTGAATCTCCAACCGTCGCGGCAGGCTGACATCGTCGGAATCCATACGCGCCACATAGTCACCTCGAGCATGGTTGAGCCCCAGGTTCAGCGCACCGGAGAGCTTCAGTCGCTCAGAACTCCTCAACAGTCGGATGCGGGGATCTTTGTAACGTTCGATGATGGCAACCGATTTGTCCGTTGAGGCATCATCAACGATAAGTAGCTCGAAATCCCGGAGGCTTTGCCGGAGGATGCTGTCTATAGCTTCTGATAGATAGGCCGCTCCGTTGTGTACTGGCATAAGGACTGTAACGGTCTGGTTCATAATCAAGGCTTGGTTATCAGGGGATACCTGATTTCACTATCCTCCTGGATGTCATGAGAGCTTTGCATAACTCCATAATTTTGGTTAAAATTTAATTTTATGGTTTTAAGTATAGAAAACAAACTTTATTGATAAAAAAGAGTCCAAAAATCCCGCTATTAACCTCTAATAAAAATGACATATCTAATTGTTTTTACCCCGTTAGAAAGCCCCATCCTTTCTAACGGGGTTTACTTGACATTACATCTATTTTATGCAATTCCAGTTACAAATCATTCAAATAATTTTTTAGGCGATTTTTTAAATACTTTTTCCCCATCCCAGACTTAAGATATTTTTCCCGGCTCCTCGCATCTGTTTCACCTAAGCAAGCTTTATAATATATGAGTTTCAAAGGTCTTCTATTTTTAGTTGAAATTACTCGTCCGGAGTTATGCTCTTCAAATCGCCTCTTTAAATCGTTCGTTGAACCGGTATAAAAGTTACCATCCTTTTCACTTATTAGCAGATATACATAATACATAGCTTAGATTTGTAACGGGACAAGCAACTTTTCTGGAGGATTTCTTTATCTACGGATTCACAACGTCCAATCACAACCATCGTCATAATTGTTACTTTCATGCCAGTCCATTATCTTTCTTCTTTTTTCCCATTTACCTCACTTAGCATGCCTTCCAGAATGGCCATGCGCTGTGTAAGACGTCGGAGCGTCCGCTCCTGACGGGAACGCTCCAGATCCATGGATAGAATCTTGATAAGAATAAAACCAATTCCAAGAGTCAATATCAGTACCGGGGGATAATTGACCCCCAGAAGGATTCCGAACTTATCGATGGTTGTTGGGAAAAAACCCATGACCACAATCAGCGCGGCGATCCCGATCCACCAGAGGGAACGCTTCACATGCAGAAGATCCCTCCGGATCAGTAAAAGAATTATAAAGGCAATCACAATACCGATAATGGCTGTTGTCCATTGATAAGGAAATAAATGTTTCATAAAGACCCCCGTTGCGTCGCGGATAGCCGCCGTTTTCTTTTCATGATATGTGAACTACAGAGAATCATTGTCAGTATCATATATTCGGCCACTTTAAACCAGGAACTAAATACCTTTGAACTGCCCACCTGCCTTGGCTGCATCTTTACTTCTATTTCTCGAATTCTCAAACCCGATTGCATCAAAAGCATCAATACCCCTACATCCTGATATTCCAGCAACGTCGCCTCCCTTGAGGCCAAAAGAATCATTGCAGAAGAATCATAGGACCTAAATCCAGAGGTGATATCTTTAATATCGAGACCTGTAATCCATCGAAACAACATCCATGCTATTTTTCTCGCCATACTGCCGCGGTCCGTACAAGAGCCGATGACTATGTTCGCAGTTCCCTCTTGAATAGGAGCGAGGAGATGCGGAATAAACGCAGAATCATGCTGTCCATCGGCATCCATTGTAATGACTTGCCGATATCCTTGCTTAAGCGCATAACGGATTCCCGTCTGTATTGCACCCCAGGCACCGAGATTCACCGGCAGCGACAGCACCTTTGCGCCCGCTCTCTCCGCCTGGGCTACAGTTCCATCCATACTGGCATCATTAATCACAATAACATCGCAATCGATATCCTTCTTAAGATTAGCGACGACTGATGCAACCGTGGTTTCTTCATCCCAGGCAGGAATGAGTACGGCAATATGAGACCTTTGCATAACGCCCCCTTTGAGACCTTTGCATAACCTCTAAAATTCTGATTAAAAACGATAAACTCACTATGGCCTCAAGGAGCATGCCCCGGTTAAATAGTCTTCGAATTTAACGGGGTAAACCTCTGTTGGCATAACTTCCGAGATAGATGCTTAGATAAAGCCTGCCCTGTTAAATAGTTACAAAATATAACAGGGGCTACTTCGGAAAGCCTAACAGGGAATTTCTTTCCATGAATAATATAGCTGACGGTATTATGAGAAAAAATACTACTACTGCTAAATTAACCTCCTATGAAAAAGAACGTAATAAAAAAATATTTACCCCGTTAAATGCTTTTGTGTTTTATTTAAGCGGGGTCAAAAGTTCGTTATATAGCCTGTCCCGTTACAAAATAAAAAACAACTTTACTATCTATAATAACTCCTTATAGCACCGCCGATTCATAGATTTAGTTTTTATTGGAACTATTTGTAACAGGATAAAAACAGTACTTCGGCCTCAGCCATTTACATGATGAAGCATATCAAGCTCGGTTTACCCCGTTATAAATTAAGCGACATGCCTTTATTTCCCATAATTCTCGATTCTTAACTCTATTATGATCAAACAACAAACTCATCATAGAATTTGTAACGGGGTTTACGACTATCATTAAAAATAAGTTTGACGGATGGTATCGCCAGTCTGCGTTTAATATATCAAGAGGTTTAAAAATCCTGGGAGTTGCCACCGTATAGGGTGGTGAGCCCAGTACGATCCTCCAGAGGCGGATAAATCTCCCGGACCTACGGGCCATGGGTGCGCCCGGAGATTAAAAACCGGGTTAAATTTACCCCGTTAAATTGCTTTTAAGCACTTATTATTTAATCGGGGCACCTCAAAATCAGCCTCTTGCGGGGCTAATATACAGCCTGATTATAGGCCGTTGTCTAAATTTGAGTTTAATTTGTTGTAAGTTTTACTGCTCCTTTTCTGAAAAATTGACAAAAATCATAAAATCGGTGATCTAACTGGTTTTTCAAACCTCTCGCTGATAGTCTAACCCAACACTGCCGATCCAAGGGTTCCTTCCCATGATTTCTACAAGATCAACAAGCCAGTCTCCCTGAATCGTGAACTGGACATCTTCGGGCCAAAGGATCAGGTATTCCCCGCTGGCCATGTTCACAATTTGGTTCATGGCGTCCGCATGGGTCTGCCTTTTGAATATCCTATGAGTAACCCATGAACAGCTTTGCAGGTACTCTTTCAGACCAAGCTCTTCGGATTCATTATCTGACACAATCCATTCAAGGTTTGGATACTGAATGCAGCACCGAGCCGACTCAAGTGTTGCACGAAGATAGCTTAAACGGTTCCAGCTCAGAACACCAATGGTAACAAGTGGGTGATTCAAATCTAACATTGCTTATCTAACCTCTGCCCGGATCTCATCCGGGATTGCAGATTCGGATAATATCATCTTCGACATGGAAAGAACCATAGCC
>JADFWA010000006.1 GCA_015222855.1 Pseudomonadota bacterium
CGGAATACCTTGTCGTTTTAAGATTTTGAATTTTTGTCATTTGATATTGTTTCGCATTTCGAATTTCGTGCTTCGGATTTTATATCATTAATCGATTTGCGGTCGTAAATTTCGAAGTCACCGCCTTGCAAGCAGTGGAGACTTCACTTATTATCCAGTATCTCCCTGATCTTCTGTGACAACCTTTCCATATTGAACGGTTTTTGAATAAAACCGTCACAGCCGCGCTCCAGTATCTTGCTTGCCTGTCCGTTTACGCTGTATCCGCTCGCAAGGAGAACCTTGACATCCGGGTTCATCTCTCTCAGGGCATTATAAGCCTCTCCGCCTCCCATATCGGGCATGATCATGTCAAGAATTATCATGTCTATGTTCTCTCTGTTTGCCTTGTAAACCTCTATGGCATCCTTCCCGCTCTCAGCAGTAATAACCTTGTAGCCCATCTCATTCAGAAGCCCTGTACCAACATTCCTTATGAACTCCTCATCGTCAACAAGGAGTATCGTCTCGTCACCCTTCAAGAGTTCGACTTCAACCTTTTCCTCTTCCGCAACCTCAGCTTCAGAGGCGGGCAGATAGAGATTGAATGTCGTGCCTTCACCCTTCTCACTGTAAACATTTATGATTCCATTATGATTTTTTATAATGCCATATACAGAAGCAAGTCCCAGTCCTGTGCCCCTGCCCCTGCCCATCCCCTTTGTCGTAAAGAACGGCTCGAAAATTCTTTCCTTTGTCGCTTCATCCATGCCCACTCCGGTGTCTGTAACAGACACCTGTACATATCTGCCAGGCTCCATCTCGTAGGGTTTGACAAATTGTTCATCAAGAACAACGTTCTCCGTCCTGAGATACAGGTCTCCGCCCCCGGGCATTGCGTTTGAGGCATTAACATATATGTTCAGAAGTACCTGTTCGATCTGTCCCCGGTCTACCTCTGTAGTCCAGAGGTCTTCACGGTATTCTTCGTGAAGCTTTATTTCCTTTTTGGTACGGCCAAACATCTCGGAGCTTTTCTTGAGCATTTCATTCAGGTTGGTTGGTTTGACCTCATATTTGCCGCCCCTTGCGAAACCAAGCAGCTGCCTGGTCAGTTCTGCTCCGCTTTCAACGAGGTCCATAACATTTCGCAATTTTTGATAATTGGGATGGTCTGCATCCGTTTTTATCTGCATCAGAGAAACGTTCCCCTGGATAGCCATCAGCAGGTTGTTGAAATCGTGGGCTATGCCGCCTGCCAATGTGCCTATGGATTCTATCTTCCGTGCCTGCTGGAGCTGTTCCTGGAGTTTCTTTGTCTGGGTGGTATCACGAAGGATAGCAAGCAGTCCCGTAGGCTTTCCCTCATGATCATTATAGCGGGAGGCGCTGATGCTGACATCCAGCACGCGGCCGTCTTTTGTAAGGCGTTTTGACTCAAAACTGTGACGTGGTATCCCGTCCTTGAGAACATCTTCGATAATAGTCGCGCAGGACTCTCCTATAGTTTCTGGAATAAATGGTATCCGTTTTCCCCCAACCTCCTCCATGGTCCACCCGAATATTTTGGTAAACGCGGGACTTATATACCTGACTTTTTCCCCCAGATCGTAGATGATTATGGCATCGGCTGATGAATGGATGAGGGAGCGATAAATCTCCTCGGCTCTTCTGGATTCATCATAAAGCAACTTGTATTTTTCCTTGCTGTTCTTAAGCGCTCCTTCTGCCTGTTTGCGTTCACGAATCTCCGCCTTTAGATTCGTATTGGACGCCTCCAGCCTCTCCATAAAGTTATTGAAGTACCGTGCGAGCCTGCCCACTTCATCCTGTGACTGCCTTTCCATGCGAACGGACAGGTCCCCCGCGGCGCCTGACGTAAACCGCTCCATCAGTTCGCCAAGCGGTCTGGTAATGGATAAACTGATCCAGAAGGAAATGGAGAAAACCAGAAGCAATATTGCGAGGACGGTGGTAATGATGATGTTCCGCACGCTCTTGAGGGGGGCATAAAACTCTTCGAGATAGCCGGTAGATGCCACGATCCAGTCATACTCGGGGATATGGTTGAAGATGACCAGCTTTTTACGAAAAGCTTCCTCGTCAGGGTTCTTCCATGAATAGATGATCTTGCCGCGCTTCTGCTCGCAGATATCGCGGACAAATGTCCAGCCCTTTGCGTCCGTCACATCGTACACATTGCCTTTAAGCTTCGGATGTATAACGATGTTTCCCCTGCTGTCGAGGATATAGGTATAGCCTGTCTTTCCGAACTGAAGAGAAAGTATGCTGTCCCGGAAGTCGTCCACGTTGACCAGTTCATAAAACTCCTCTCGATAGGAAGAAGCGGCAACGACCCATTGCCATGGCTCAAAGTAGGCGAGATACATCGATTTTTTCCTGGCTTTATCTTCGCCGGGATTTTTCCATTCGTACTCTATGTAACCATTTCTTGACTTCGCGGCTTTCTGCGCGAAGTCGACATGGGCCACGTCTTTCCCCTCCATTTCCTTGGGATGTACCGGCACGATGATAGAGTTGGGGGCATTTCGGATATCCCAGACGAAGATGTACCCGGTTTTTCCAATGGTCTGGCTGAGCATGACCTCGCGCGTCCGTGCTTTTGCCTCCTCCTCCGAGAGTATCCCCTCTTTGTACTGACTATAAAAATGCACGGCTATGTCTCTGTTTTTCTCTGTTATGGCGCGGAGGTGGTTCTTGATGGAGACCGAAGCGGATGTCCTGACCATATTGAGGATGGTGGCGGTGGAATTTTCCAGTTCGCTCTCAATGTTTGCTTCGATCCCTTTTGCCACAAAAGAATATATGGAAATGCCCCCAAGCGTAACGGCAAGAATAAAAACAACGGAATAGCTTACAAGAAGCTTGTTGCGGATGCGGAGGTTATTAAAATGGCGCAGCAGATTCATTGGCAATTTTCTCTTTAAAGAATCATATTTTCAGGAATTTTGAAGTATAAAGAAACGGTACCTGTGTGTCAAGCAAGATACCGTTTCACAAGATAGAGATTGACCCTTCCAACACAGTAGGACAGGCGTCCCGCCTGTCCGTAATGGTGAATCGCTTAGGAGGCTGTCCGGAAAATAGCCATTCTCGGACAGCCTCCTATAC
>JADFWA010000062.1 GCA_015222855.1 Pseudomonadota bacterium
ATTTAATTTTCCCGAACGAGTTGATACCCAATGCCGCCACACCACGGCTGCCGACCCTGTTTGTTTCATAAAATCCGTCACCGGTAGCGCCGAAAATGATCGTGTCGGGATTTTCCAGCACGTCAAAGATTCCGTCGTACAGATCTGTAAAATCAGCGTAATGGACAGACGGAAAAAGCAAAATCACTTCAGGTTTGATCTCTTCCAGAGAATCCGCAATTTCGCTGCCTGCATTATAAGGATCCACGTTTTCGGAACTGACAGATTTGCACTTCATGGTTTCCCCTTAAAAACTCTTAGGGTTTTTTTGTTTGTAGCCTACAAGCCTAATGCAACAATTTACCCGATTTTAGTAGAATTGGCAAGAAAAGAGATTGTTCTTGATGATCAGGGTCAAATAGATGATTCGGCCATATCTTCAGGGTTATGATTTCGGCCAAATGTTCGAAATTCTCTTTTGGTCCAGAAAAGAGCGATGAAGAACATCAGCACAGTTGAAACGGGGTGGGCAAGCCACACGCCGTTCAAGCCAAACCAGAGAGGAAGTATGAAAAGCAGTGGTACAAGGAAAGCGAGATGACGTGTAACAAGTAAACACATGGACGTAAAACCCTTCCCCAGCCCATTGAACATACTGATCCATACTATAGTGGGGCCCAGCAATATCAGCATGGAGACGTATAATCTCAACGCCGGCACCGCAATGGATAGCAGTTCGGGGTCTTTCGTAAAGCAAAACAATATGGGACGGGCAAAGACTTCGATTATCAGACAACTGACTACAGCAACCAGAAACGATAATTTTGCCGCTACCCTTACAATGTGCATGAGGCGCTTGTATTGATGTGCTCCATAATTAAAACCCACAAGCGGCATGACACCATGCGCTATTCCAAACAGAAGCATCATAGCGATTCCGTTTATGCGGAAATTGAGTCCCAGTGTCGCTATGGCTAAGGGACCGAAGTTGCCGAGGATATGGTTATGGACTGTCAGCATTAAACTCAAGGCGAGATTCATGACCGAAGATGGGAATCCCACACGATAAATGGATTTGATGATTGAGAGATTGGGGATGAGGTATCGCCATTTGAGGTGATGTTTGAACGAACTGCGCGTGAGAAAATAGAAAGCCGGGAAGATCGTTACAAATTGTGAGATGGCTGTAGCCAGCGCCGCGCCCTGTATGCCCATCGCGGGAAATGGACCCAGTCCAAATATTAAAAGAGGATCGAGGATTGCATTTAAAATTGTTGAGGATATAATAACATACATGGAATAATTCGGGTTTCCGGCTGCGCGGAAGAGATTATCAGACATCAACATAAAAAACAGAAATGGAGAACCAAATACGACGACAACAAAGTATTTTTGGGACATCGCCAGGATGTCTTTTGTCGCTCCGAAAAATCGCAGGATCGGTTCATGGTAGAGTGTTACGGAAAGAATGATCAAAATACCGAAAAAGAGTGAAAGAAAAATTGCCTGTCCGGCGGTCTGGCGTGCTTTTAAATATTTACCTGCCCCGAACATGCGGGAGGCAAACGAACCGGCACCGACACCGGTTCCCATTCCGATAGCCCCGAATATCATCTGAACCGGGAAACAAATGGTTAAGGCTGCAATGGCGCTTGGGCTGATCTTGGCGATCCAGAAGGTATCTACGATGTTATATAGAGCCATTGCCAAAAAAGAAATGATGGGCGGGAGGCTCATTTTCAGAAGCAAGGGGAGGATTGGCCCCTTGCCCAGATCAAGTTTGTTGTTATTCATGGGTGTTTTGGTAACTACTCAGCCACAAAGTCACCAAGGCACAAAGGAAGAAGAACGAAACAGCTTTATTAGTTCAATTGGTTTTATTCGTTTCATTGGTTAACTAACTAATAGAACTAATCAAACCAATAGAACCGCTTAGTGACTTCGTGTCTTGGTGGCTGAATTGTTAGATTTTTAATAGTAGTGTGTTCATCGCTATCACGTATTGAGCTTCAATTTCAAGGCAATTTAGTGTAAATGGGATAAAGATTACCTTGGGTTTGTAGCGCAGGGCTTTAGCCCTGCATAAAAAATAGCAAGGCTAAAGCCTTGCGCTACTTTGGTTTCGGTTTAGCCGGGTTAAGGTGTGAGTAGCATGGAATACAACCTGATTGTAATATTGGGGGCAACCGCCTCAGGAAAGACACGGCTTGCGGCAAGGCTTGCAAGGGAGTTGGGTTCGGAGATCATTTCGGCGGATTCCAGGCAGGTTTACCGGGGTATGGATATCGGGACAGGCAAGGACCTGTCTGAATATGTTGTAGATGGCGTATCTGTGCCCTGTCACTTGATAGATATTGTGGAGCCCGGCTATGAGTTCAATGTTTTTGAATACCAGTGGCGGTTTTTTGAATGTTTTTCGGAGATTTCCGGGCGGGGAATCCTGCCGATCATGGCAGGGGGATCCGGCCTCTATATTGAGTCGGTTCTCAAGGGATATCGCATGCTTGAGGTTCCCGAAAATGTTTCCTTGCGGAGGGAGCTTGAAACGAAGGATATGGAGACGCTTGCCGTGTGCCTTCTTGAACTTAATCCCGCGGTTCACAATACCACCGATTTAAAGGATAGAAAACGTCTGATACGGGCGATTGAGATAGCGCGGCATTCAAAGGAGCATGGTTCTAAGGAAATGCCGATTCCGCGGATAGAACCCCTTGTCATCGGTGTCCGCTGGAAGCGGGAAACCCTTCGTTGGAGGATTACAGAACGTCTGAAGGAAAGGCTTGACAGGGGGATGACCGAAGAGGTAGAGGGGTTGCATGCCTCCGGAATAGGCTGGGAAAAGCTGGAATTTTTCGGCCTGGAGTACCGCTACATCGGCCTTTATCTGCAGGGGAGGCTAAGTTACAGTGAGATGTTTCAAAAACTGAATACACGTATCCACCAGTTTGCCAAGAGGCAGGAAACCTGGTTCAGGCGTATGGAGAGGCAGGGGATAGTGATTCACTGGATAGAGGGCGCCGATTATGACGCGCTTAGAGAGTTGGCGGTTTAAACTCTTTGGGTTTAATTTTCCCTTTATCCTTATAGACAGGCGAGGACGCCTGTCCTACCCCCGTGGTAGGTCGGGCGTCTCGCCCGACAGAGTCGTCTTTGAATGCAGCTTCGTATGATACCCCGCAGCTTGCTGCGGTGAGGTTTAATATGAATATCTCCAAAAACATTGAGAAATATCTAAGAAACTACGCGGTAGGGGATAAATGGCGGCTTGTCTCCGGGCCGCTTAGTGGTATCGACAATGTCGTGGTTATTCCTGCCCTGGCCGAGAAGGACTCGCTCTTCGTGACCCTGGCCAATCTTTCAGAAAATGACCATTCAGAGTTGGATCGCACACTGGTTATATGTGTTGTGAACAACAGGGAAGGACACATCACGTCCCAGGAATGTATTGCTGATAATCAAAAGACGATACAGTTACTGAATTGCCTCGTTGAGGACAACATACCGGTTGGTAATCTGGCGGATTCAACTTTCGATAAAATCTACCGCAGCAATCTTAAAGTGGCCTATATCGATGCATCCTCTTCCGGATTGGAGATGCCTGACAGAAACGGAGGGGTTGGTCTTGCAAGGAAGACGGGCATGGATATCGCGCTAAAGGTATTCGATTATGAAAAAATGGGGGCAAAACTTCTGTTTTGTCTGGATGCGGATACGCTTGTGGAGAAGAATTATCTGTCGGCCGTCCGTGCCTTCTTTGAGAAAGAGAAGGCAACTGCCGGGGTGATTGCCTTCGAGCACCAGGATACCGAAGATCTGTCCGCGCGGGCTGCCATCCGCTGTTATGAGATATTCCTGCATTACTATGTGCTTGGTTTGAACTATGCCGGTTCAACATATGCCTTTCATTCCATAGGTTCGACGATGGCCTGTACGGCCGAGGGGTATGCGGATGTGAGAGGAATGAATAAAAAGGATGCCGCGGAGGACTTCTATTTCCTCAATAAGCTTGCCAAGATTAAAAGTATGGGTCAGATCAACGCTACCAGGGTTTATCCCTCTGCTCGACCCTCAAAGCGGGTTCCCTTCGGTACCGGTCGATGGATTATCCGGTTCCTCGAAGGCGAACGAAATGAATATATTTTATACGACCCGCAGGTATTCCGGATATTGAAGGAGTGGCTGAGCCTGGTGTCTTCCTGTACGGAAAAGGATGCACAGGAAATATTAATCCTGGCAGAAAAGATACATCCCTTGCTGGGAAGCTTTCTGCGGGCGAATAATTTCAGCAAGATATGGCATCGGTTGCGGGAAAACAGTGAAAGTTCTGCCGGTCTTTACAGGCACTTTCTCTCATGGTTTGATGGGTTCAAAACTCTCAAGCTGATTCACCATTTAACGGAAAACGGTATTCCCCGTATCGAGATGTTCAATGCCCTGTCGAAGTTATTGGAAATATCGGACAGAAACTGTCCGATAGAGATCGATCCCCGCAAAACCCCGGATCTTGGCGTTCAACTGGAGATACTTGAATATTTAAGGTAACTACTCAGTGCCAAAGGCACAGAGTAAATATGTTCTATTGGTTTAATTGGTTGAATTAGTTCAATTTGTCCAATAAAACCGATTGAACTAATAAAACTATTTTTTACATGATCCACATTACACGCACCATAGCGATTGACGAGAACGAAATCCATGAGGAGTTTGTCCGCGCTTCGGGGCCGGGCGGACAGAATGTCAACAGGGTTGCCACTGCCGTCCAGCTC
>JADFWA010000063.1 GCA_015222855.1 Pseudomonadota bacterium
CCGCCGAAGGTTGCCTCAAATCGGGTAAAGCCGGCCTGCAAAGCTGCCAGAATCGACGAAGAAGCAATTCGCTTCGTCTCATGGAGATGGAGCAGGTGTGCTTCAGGGTTGGGCATTTCATCGAGGATCATTGCGCAGTAACGATAGACATCTGCTGCATTCGCGGAACCGTCATGATCGGCGTGCTCGATATCATTGGCGCCGATTTCGAACCAGCGTTTTGTAAATTCCACTGCATCTTTCAGATCCGTGGCGCCGCCGATTGGACTTCCCCAGATCGTGCTCACCGTACCGACCATTTTTATTCCTGCATCGTTTGATTTTTTGATGCAGCGCTCCGCCTCTGCCCAGTAATCGGGAAGGGTGGTGCCTGAATTGGCAAAGTGATGCTCCTCTTCCGTGGAAACCATCATGAGAATACGGTCGGGACCGTATCCCTCTTTTTTCATCTGAATGGCAGTGTCCACGGCGGGTTCACGAATGGTAACACCCGTAAATGTAATGTCATCGGGATTGATACCCTTCCTGGCGCAACGATTCTTGAACCTCTCGCCCTGTTTGAAATACTTAAATATCTCATGTGCATCTTTAAACATCGGCATACCGGCGGGATTACCGAGATTGGCAAGCTCAATCTCTTTGCATCCTGCCAGGGCCATTTCTTCCGCGTAGAAAATCTTCGCAGCCGTGGAAATGTACTTCTCCTCATGCTGAAAACCATCGCGAATGGTGATGTCACCAATCGTTACCTTCTTCGGCATTCTGGGAAAAATTTTCCAGTAATCATATTCTGTTGCCATACTTATACTTACCTCCTGTTATTTTCTTTTTTATTATTGACGGCCTCGTAAAAAGTCCATCCCTTCCCCTGGAGGAAGGGAATAAAGGGGAGGGGGGAATGTAATCACCCTCACCCCACCCCTCTCCCATCAAGGGAGAGGGTGCATTTTTGACTTTTTACGAATTCATCATTATTCAAAGGCCTTTATCATTTGCCTTTAAACACTGGTTTTCTCTTCTCCGCAAATGCGGCAAGCGCCTCCAGCCTGTCTTCCGTGGGAATCGTAACCTCATAGGCCTTCGATTCCAGCGGAAGGGCTACACCGAGACTTGCCTCGGAGCCGTAATTGATAGCGAATTTGGCCTGGGCCACACCGATGGGGCCATTCTTCGCAATCTCTCTCGCAAGCTCCATCGCGGCATCCATCAATTCTTCCGGCTCCACCACCTTGCTCACCAGACCGATCTCCAGCGCTGTCTTCGCGTCAAATCTCCTTGCCGTGAAGACCAGTTCCTTGGCCTTTGCCACACCGACAACCCTGGTAAGTCTCTGAGTTCCACCGGCCCCGGGGATAATGCCCAGGCTGGTTTCGGTTAGACCCATCAGAACATTGGAAGAGGCAATGCGTATATCGCTTGCCAGCGCAAGCTCCGTTCCTCCGCCAAACGCGAAGCCGTTGATCGCGGCGATAACGGGAACGCGCACCTGCTCTACCGCCGTAAAGGTATTGCGGATGGTGAAGATAAACCGGCGGACCTGATCCTCCGTCAGCGTTCTTCTCTCCTTCAGATCTGCCCCGGTTGAAAATGACTGCTTTTTTACATCACGCTCACCCTGCGCACCTGTGATGATAATACATCTCAGATCCATATCAAAATTGGCTTCCCTTATCGTATCAGCAAGCTCGGCCAGCAGGTCAAAATTGAAGCAGTTCATAGCCTCCGGACGATTAATGGTAAGGATCATGATACCATCATCCGTCCGTTCTTTTAATAATATATCTGCCATATTTTTTCTCCTTTCTCTCAGTCAGATAAAAAGGATCACACCTTCATGTTGCCGAAGATAGATTCTTTGACCGGAGCACGAAGCGCAATTTCAAAGGCCCTGGCCAACTTGTCTCGTGCCTCGCTGAATGCGATTACGCCATCATGGAAATTCAGACATCCCGTATAGAAGGGATGTCCCTGTTCTTCATAACGATCTCTCATCATCTGGCGGAATTCAGCCATCTCTCCTTCATTAGCCTCTCCACCCTTCGCCTTGATGCCTGCCCTGCGCACAGTCTCAACGATGAAACCGGCCGTCTCACCCGACATAACCGTAGTGCGACCTCTCATATTGGTAAAGGAGAAGGTGGGATTGAACGCCCTGCCGCACATACCGTAATTGCCAGCCCCGTGATCTGGACCTATAACATATGTGATCTTGGGTGTATCCAGGCAGGTAGCCGCTCTGACCATATCAGAACCGTATTTACCTATACCGCCCCATTCTTGATCCTTGCCTACCATATAACCGGGGGTACCTTCGAGGAAGAGAACCGGCAGCTTCGAGGTGCCGCAGCGAATCATCCATTCGGTAGCCTTTCTCGCCGCTTCGATATAGATAACACCACTGGCGTTCGAAGCGACAACACCTACAGGAATACCCTTTAACCACATTTTGCCGCAGATAACCGTATTCCCGCGACCAGGACCGTAAGCCGGCTTATATTCATGGAAATAGCTGTCATCAGCCAGGCATTTCAGCGTGTCATGGATATGTATATAGTGGTAGGTATCAACGGGTGAACAGTGCATCATCTCTTTATAATCGAACTTCGGCTCCCTCGTCTCCCTGCGGTCGGCATACAGACTTTGGGATGGTTCAAATTCCATGATATCACGCAGTTTCTGGATTCCCTCTTCCTGGCTCTTGACGACGTGATCGCAACCACCGGAATGCTGCGTATGGACATAGGCACCGCCGAGGTCTTCCGCCGATACAGTTTCGCCGATAGCGGATTTGACCATTGGAGGACCGGCAAGGAAGGCGTAAGACATCTTTTCGATCATGACCGATTCACAGGCGAGATAAACTATGTAGGCTCCTCCCGCCGTGTTTCCACCGGTGGAAAGCGTATACTGCTTAATCCCCTTGGCGGACATGCGGCACATGTTGTAAAACATGGTGCCGAAATGACCCTCATCTGCAAAGCTGCCTATCTGGAGGGGCAGATAAATACCGCCCGAATCGGCGATGTAGATACAGGGGATTTCACACGCCTCGGCAATCTTCTGTGCCCGAATGTGTTTCTTCAGTGTAATCGGAAAATATGTCCCTGCGGCATAGCGGTTTTCATTGGCAAAGATCATACAGTCTTTGCCATGAACCTTGCCGACACCCGTGATCAGACCGCCTCCGGGTATATGCCCGCGCTTTTCCTGCTCGTAGATCTCCCCGCCATAAGTTCTTTTCTTTCCGATATCATAGCCCGTATCAAGACCCACTTCAAGGAAATCGGTGTCCGAGTCGATCAGCATCTTGACAAGTTCACGCATCGGTTTCTTGTTCTGTTTTGCAAGGCGCTGAACCTGCTTCTCACCACCGACATTGTAAGCCTCTTCGCGGTGTTTGAACAGGATCTCATCCTCCGCTTCCCAGTGCTTTAAATTGGCTTCTCTTTCCTTTTCCAGCCTTTCGGCCCTCGTCATCTTCTTTTTCGCCATAACAATTCTCCTCTCTCATCATTAATGAATTTTTTCATTCAGATTTGATGCACTCACAAAAAGCTCCCACAGGGGAAAATGAAACTTATCTTTCTGCGAAACTGCAAAGTTGACGCCCTTAAAAAACACACATCTTCGGGTCACATGACCCGGAAAATCCACACTACTCTTTATAAAGAACGGTTCGCCTTCTATCATCCTTTCCATAAAAAATCAAGCAAAACTATTGCCCACAAAATAGAGATTGACCCTTCCAACACAGTAGGACAGGCGTCCCGCCTGTCCATAATGGTGAATCGCTTAGACAGCCGA
>JADFWA010000064.1 GCA_015222855.1 Pseudomonadota bacterium
ACCTGGGACTTAGTTTCCTCAAAATTGGTGAAGAAGGTCGTGTATGCCTGAAAGATTTTTCTCTCGAAGGCGGTACCTATAAGCATTTACGGTATACATGTCACAAGTTTGAGAAAGAAGGCTATGTATTTAAGGTAATTCCTCCTGACGAAGTCGAGGATTTGTTGGCTCAGTTTAGAGATATATCTGATGCCTGGTCAAGAGAAAAACACACAAGGGAAAAGAGTTTCTCTTTGGGGCATTTCGACGAACAATACCTTAAACTTTTTCCTGCCGCTGTTGTTTTTGTGCAGGGAGAAATCGTCGCTTTTGCTAATCTATGGTGCGGAGCAGACAAGGAAGAACTCTCAGTTGACCTGGTGCGGCATCAACCCGGTTTGCCTTATGGTCTGATGGACTATTTCCCTATTCAATTAATGTTGTGGGGTAAACAGGAAGGGTATCGCTGGTTTAGCCTGGGCATGGCGCCGTTATCAGGACTTGAGGAACATGCTTTGGTTAGACGATGGAACCGGGCTGCTACTTTTGTGTTCCACTATGGTAGGTACTTTTATAATTTCCAGGGCTTACGAAGGTACAAAGAGAAATTCAAGCCAGACTGGCAGCCGAAATATATAGTTTGTCCAGGCGGCCTTGCTGTGCCGCGTATACTTATCAATCTCATCTCGCTTAGCTCTGGGGGACTGAAAGGAACAATTACCAAATAAAGCACGTTGAACGGAGAATCAAAAAAAGAGATGAAAACTAACAAACATATTTTTTCAAAGAAAGTTGGTTTGGTCCTGGGTTCGGGATCGGCTCGTGGTTGGGCCCACCTTGGTGTGATTCAAGCTCTGGCCGAAGCGGGAGTCCGTGTAGACTATGTGGCTGGTACAAGTATTGGTGCATTGGTTGGGGCCTTCTATGCCGCCGGTAAGATCGAAACGCTAAGGAACACTATCCTGGAACTTGATAGAAAACAAATCGCATTGCTCTTTGATATGGTTTTCCCAAAATCAGGGCTAATCGATGGCAAAAAAATAGCTGATTCGGTTCGCGAGCATATATCCGAAAAGAACATCGAAGAGCTTTCTCTGCCTTTATGCGTTATTTGCACCGATTTGAATACGGGATGCGAAGTTAACATACAGGATGGAGACATAATTGAAGCTATTCGGGCCAGTATCTCAGTCCCCGGTATTTTCACTCCGGTAAAGAAAAATGGTGCATTTCTGGTTGATGGCGGCTTGGTTAATCCTGTGCCTGTAAATGTATCGCGACAGATGGGTGCCGACCTGGTTATTGCCGTTGATCTGAATCATGACATTGTAGGCAAGAGAAGCGTTATCCATTCCGAATCCTACACAGCAGTGCCACTGACAGGGCGTAATCGTTTTGCTGTTCAGAACACACTCGTCCGTAACATAATTGATACCTTAAAAAAACGAACCGGTGCACCCAGTGCTTCCGTTTTGTCACAGATAAAGCAATGGATGAAAAAGGATCCTGCGCCAAACATCTTCGAGGTATTGGCGAGTTCCATCTACATTATGGAAATGCAGATTACTGCCACTCGGTTAAAGGCCGAACCCCCCGATATTCTGATACAACCGAAACTGGGCCACATCCGATTTTTGGATTTTCATCGGGCCCAGGAGGCCATCGGTGAGGGTTACCGGGAAGCAAGGATTCAAATTGCAAGATTTATGGAAAAGAAAGCGTGATGTGGTTTTGATTGCTTGTATCAATTCTCAAACATGGAAAAATGTAGTTAGCTTGTGTAAATCCGTGCAATACGTGAGGGAACCCGCCTTGCGGGAACCCAAATCCGCGGTTAAAATTAAAT
>JADFWA010000065.1 GCA_015222855.1 Pseudomonadota bacterium
CAAAGTTACAAAGGCACAAAGGAAAAATTAGTTCAGTTGGTTTCATTCGTTTCATTGGTTAACCAACTGAACCAATAGAACCAATCAAACTAATTAAACCAATTGGCGCCTGAATGGTTACTTTATACTACTTTTTTTCCCTAATTTGATCGCGCAGAACTCACCGCACATGGTGCAGCCCTCATCCTTTGCGCTTTCACTTTTCTCCAGAAGCGCCCCCGCTTTTTCCGGATCGATGGCTATATCCACCTGTCCTTCCCAGTTGAATTCGTTTCTGTACTTTGCCATAAGTAAATCTTTATCGAACGCACCGTTGATCCCCTTGGCTATGTCGGCAATGTGGGCAGCGATTCTGGATGCTATGATACCCTCCCTTACATCCTCCAGAGTCGGGAGTCTCAGGTGTTCCGCCGGAGTGACATAACAGAGGAAATCCGCACCGGCTGATCCGGCGATGGCGCCTCCGATAGCAGCCGTTATGTGATCATAACCGGGGGCTATGTCTGTCGGAAGAGGACCAAGTACATAGAATGGCGCCCCGTTACAAAGATTCTTTTCCATTTCCACGTTGGCCTCAATCTCTTTGATTGGAACATGGCCCGGCCCTTCAATCATTACCTGAACCCCATAGTCCCTTGCCTTTTTTGTGAGTTCACCAAGAAGGATGAGCTCTGCTATTTGTCCCCTGTCGGTCGCGTCGGCGAGACATCCCGGTCTCAGACCGTCACCGAGGCTGAGTACCATGTCATAAGACCTGGCAATCTCAAGCAGTCTGTCGTATTGTTCATAGAGAGGATTCTCTTTTTCATTATATTCCATCCACTTGGACATTATTGTTCCGCCCCTGCTGACAATGCCAAGCTGCCGCCCCTCATCCTCCAGGCAGCCGACGCTCCTTTTTGTCACACCGCAATGGACGGTAATGAAATCCACGCCGTCTTCACCATTTTCTTCTATGACCCCGAACATATCATCGGCGCTCATCTCCACGATTGCCTTTTTGGAGTCAAGCATCCGGGTGGCAGCCTGGTATATGGGGACCGTTCCGATCGTAACAGATGACTCTTTTATAATAGCTTTCCTGATTGCCCTTATGTCTCCGCCTGTGGAAAGATCCATGATTGTATCCGCTCCCGCGGCAACGGATATCCTTACCTTTTCAAGCTCTAAATCAAGATCAGTACGGTCTTTCGATGTCCCGATATTGGCATTTACCTTTGTCTTCAGGCCTTTGCCGATGGCAATGGGTAAAATGGAGGAATGTTTCTTGTTCCTTATAACCACGATATTGCCGGCCTCAACACCCTTGCGGATAAATTCCGGCTCTACCCCTTCATGCCCGGCGCATATCCTCATCTCCTCCGATATTTCACCCTTACGCGCTATTTCTAATTGAGTCATATCTTAACCTCTGGAAGTTTAAATTTTAAAGTCTATGGTTTAAGGCTATATTTGTTTTCTCGAAACCCTGAACCCTGAACTCAGTCTTTATCAATAATCAATTCCGCCACCTTCTTTCCTGACAGGAGCATTCCACCGAAGATGGGTCCCATTCGGGGACCGCCGAAGGCGGCGTTGGCCGACATTCCCGCTACATATACGCCGGGGCAGATCTTTTTCGTATTTTCAACCGTCAGTGGTTCTGCTTTTTCTGCCCAGAGAGAGCGTTCACCCATTATTTTCCCGCTCTCCGTATATAGTTCCACATCCGCCTTTCTTTCAATGACACGAAGTACCTCGGTATCGTGTCCGGTTGCATCAATAACACTTTTTGCCGTGATGGTGAGGGGGTCCACATGAAGGCCCGCTATTTCCACCGGTGACCAGGAAATAACGAGACCGATCACGCGACCCTCACGGATCATAACATCCTCCACACTCATGCAATTAAAGATTTTGGCTCCTGCCCTGGTTGCGTACGAGCAGATGGTGGTGACGGATTCTATCGCA
>JADFWA010000066.1 GCA_015222855.1 Pseudomonadota bacterium
ATGCGCTCGATGAGTTGATCGAGGGAGAACACCAGAATAATGACTACAATAGAAATCCAAAGAAATATCATCATTTGTTCTTCCCCGCACTCATCGTCTCATTCTTCTCACACGCCTCCCTTCCATCCATCCTGCT
Source organism: Pseudomonadota bacterium (assembly GCA_015222855.1). Taxonomy (GTDB): domain Bacteria; phylum Desulfobacterota; class Syntrophia; order Syntrophales; family JADFWA01; genus JADFWA01. Next base: position 137 of record JADFWA010000066.1, read on the forward strand.
CCATTGCCAAAAATTTCTGCACTTCCGCCGGCTTCATGACCGTTGTCTGCACCTCGACCTCGGCTCCCACGTTTTCCAAAGGCAGTCGCACACTGTCTATCAATTGAGCCCCTATGGGAATGTTTGGAAAAGGGAAAGCAAATGTCAGCATAATTTTTTGTGCTGCAATTGTCACGTCCTTCACTATCCCCAAATCAACCAGCGAGTGGTCTATGGCTGGATGTTTCACATGCCCAATAGCCTCACGGATATCCATCTCCGATAGATTAAAATTCATGATTTTATCCTTTCTTTTTTAAATATTAACACTTCAAAATCAGCTCTTTTTAAAAAGCCCTCGCCATGGAAACATGTTATCGTACTGGAAAGAGCGATGGGTTCAATTCATACACCGGGGTCCTCTTTTTAGCGGCCTCGGGAAGATAGCCTAGGGCCGGGCTGAGTATACCACAAGCCTTGAGGTCGGCTATAAGGGAATCCACCCTATCCTCTAAATCAAGCGCCCTGGATGCCTGTTTTATCTGGATAGCGGTGACATGCCTGCCTTCTGCATATTCTCCAAGCATCTCCACAATCCGGGGTATCAGAGCCCACGCTGGCTCGCCCATCTCCCTGGCTATGGCCTCCACAGCCTTCCCGGGTTCCCACGTGCCACTTCGGATTGCCCCCCTCACCAGGTACTTGACAACATTGGGGAGTTCATATATCTCCCCCGGCATGGGCATCAAGACCCGATCTCCCCACTCCATGCTCTTGAAACTCCTCACGGGGATGAGTATTCTCCAAGTAAACCCCAAAAGCAACACTTCTTCAATGTCGTCTTCAGGCTCAATGAGTTTTTCAATCTCCTCATAGGATATCCGGCCTTTCTTCACAGCAGTGCCCAGGATCCGTGCAAGAGATCCGACGTAATCCTGCAGGAAACTGCTCAAGGCCCTTTCAAGCTTCTTTTGTTCGTTCATGGTCCATTCAGGAAGAAAAGAAAAAGGCAATTTAAGATTCTAAACAACAAAAATGATAATTTAATGAACACTCTCTTCCATATCTTGTATAACCTCGTATAGCATACAAAACTCACTTTTCCCATGCTGAAAGAAGCGCTTGATCCGCTCACGGTTTTATGCCCGATGATGGTAGAACGGGCTTATTATTATGATCAGGAATGTAGAAAGGGATGCTGCCCAAAACATATTCCTTGGATATAAGCAAGCACCTCCTTTAGGCCTGGGATGAGGCTTATTATGGGCAGGGTTGATGCCTAAAGGCCTTTTGGCCTTGGCCATGAGGACATTAAAGAAATGGCTGGTATCTGTGTGGATACCAAAGAGATAGAAAGGATTTCTAATCAATTCACATTTTGCTTCCTAGCAGTTGCTTGGTCAACATGATCATAAATTTCGCATTGCCTACCTTTTTCTTTAAGATATTCAGGTATAATTGAGAACTATATTTTGGAGGCACTCGCAACTTCTCTTTTCGTTCAAGGACAATAGCATCCTCAGGGCATGTGGGAACACAAATTCCACAGCCGATACAACGCGTATAATCGACCACGCTTTTTTCATCGACAATCTTTACTGCATCCATTTGACATCTTTGTTCACAGCTACCACACCCGATGCAGAGATCATCCTTCACAATCGCATGGTAATTCGTCGCAAAATACTGAACTGGAGAATCGAGGGGTTTTGCTGAAGTCAAAATCTCACAACAACACCCACAGCAGAGACAAATCGCAAATAAATTTTGTGTATTAGAAGGTTGAACAACCAAGCCATCCTTTTCTGCTTTTCGAAGGATGGCTTTACACTCTTCTTTGTCAATCATACGCCCCCATCCTTTTTGTACATAACTTCTTGCAGCACTACCAAAGACTAAACAAATCTCCCGCATTTTAGTAACTTTACATGGATGACCAAGCAAGTCTTCTCCTTGCTTACAAATGCAGTTAGCGACGGCGATAGGTTTTTGATATTGATCAATAATCGCCCGAATATCATCATAGGTACTAATGGGAAGATCTGG
>JADFWA010000007.1 GCA_015222855.1 Pseudomonadota bacterium
CAGTATCTGACGTCTGAACAGAAAAAAAATGCGCGGCGCAATGCGATTCGACTTGCCGGTGACGTGGATACTTTGATAATTGACCATCATCTCCTCCGTTGCGAGGAAGGGCGTCGCTGGCTGGATGATCTGGCATCTGAAACAGGATACGGTATTATATGTGCCGCCGATTTTATGGGATGCCGCAGGCTTTTTCTGGAGTCATGGCGGGAGCGCCTGTATTCCGAGATGCCGGTACCGGAAGGATGGCATGACGCCTATGTCCGTGGAGATGTCAATACTGACGAGTATGAGCGCCTGGGCAAAAACATGTCTGTGTTTTAAATTCCCCTCCCCCAATCCCTCCCGCAAGGGGAGGGGAGATATGGATAATCTATTCTTTCCTAAAATTATTAATTGATTGCGCTTTGGTCTTCATGTTATATTTTTACTTGTGATGGTGGAATCTTCGATTATTAAGAGAAAAGAGACAAAGCCCGTTTATGTCGGCGGTGTTCAGGTGGGTGGTGGTGCGCCCGTTGTCGTTCAGTCGATGACGTGTACCGATACCAGGGATGTGGGGGCAACTGTTGAACAGATAAAGAGGCTTGAAGATGCCGGCTGTGAACTGGTGAGGGTGGCCGTTCCCGATAGAGAGGCGGCTGAGGCGCTTCTGGATATCAAAAAAGCTGTCAGGGTCCCACTGATAGCCGATATACATTTTAATCATATTCTCGCGCTGGAGGCGATTAAAAACGGGGTTGCTGGAATCAGGATAAATCCCGGCAATATTAATAAAGATAAAATAAAAGAGATTATCTCGGTGGCCGGTGAGAGGGATATAGTGATCCGCATAGGGGTCAACGCGGGGTCTCTCGATAAGGAGATACTTTCGAAACATGGCGGCCCGACATCTGCCGCCCTGGTGGAGAGCGCCCTTGACAGCATTGCCCTTTTTGAGGATATGGGTTTTTATTCCATCAAGCTATCCTTGAAATCATCGGACGTTGCCACCATGGTGGAGTCCTATCGTTTGATATCGGAGAAGACGGATTATCCTCTCCATCTCGGGGTTACGGAGGCGGGGAGCATCGTCAATTCCAGCGTTAAATCATCCATAGGTATCGGAATTCTTTTATATGAAGGAATTGGAGATACCGTCAGGGTTTCCATTACCGGTGATCCCGTATCTGAGGTGGATGTTGCCTACAGGATACTCAGGGCCTTGAATGTCAGAAGGGTAGGGCCGGATATTATATCCTGCCCCACCTGCGGGCGTTGTGAGATAGATCTTTTCAAGCTGGTGGAAGAGGTGGAAGAAAGGCTTGCCGGGATGAAGGAGTATATGAAGATCGCCCTCATGGGTTGTGTGGTTAACGGACCGGGGGAGGCGGCTGAAGCGGATATAGGTATTGCAGGAGGCCGCGGCAGCGGTGTACTTTTCAGGAAGGGTAAGGTTGTAAGGAAGATAAAAGAGGAAGAGTTTGTTAATGTATTAATGAATGAGATAAAGAAGGAGGAGTGATGCGTTATTCTGAGATGTTCTTGCCTACGGGGAGGGAAACGCCTTCCGACGCGGAAATTGTCAGTCACCGGCTCATGATAAGGGCAGGAATGATAAGAAAGTTGACCAGCGGGATATATTCTTATCTTCCCCTCGGTTTCAGGGTGATTAAGAAAGTAGAGCAGATTGTACGCGAAGAGATGAACAGGGCGGGCGCGCAGGAGGTGTTTCTTCCTGCGGTACAGCCGGCTGAACTCTGGCAGGAATCCGGTCGCTGGCAACAGTATGGCAAAGAGCTTTTGAGGTTTAAGGATCGTCAGGACAGGGAATGCTGCATCGGCCCGACCCATGAAGAGGTAATAACCGATCTCGTGCGCAATGAAATCAAGACCTACCGTCAGCTTCCCAGGAATCTCTACCAGATACAGACAAAGTTTCGTGATGAGATAAGGCCGAGGTTCGGGGTCATGCGCTGCAAGGAATTCAGCATGAAGGATGCCTACAGCTTTGATGTGGATGAAGAGGGTGCCGAGATAAGCTATGAAAAGATGTTTGAAGCTTACAGCAGGATTTTCAGCCGGTGCGGTCTTAAGTTCAGGGCTGTGGAGGCTGATACCGGAAACATTGGGGGCAGTTTTTCTCACGAGTTCATGGTGACCGCTGATTCGGGTGAGGATGCGCTGGTTTTTTGCAGTTCCTGCGACTATGCGGCGAATGTGGAGAAGGCTGAGATTGCCATGCCGGAGAAAAAGGTGGTTAACGATGCGGAGTTTTTGCCACTTGAAGAGGTCCATACCCCCGGTGTGAGAACGATTGAAGAAGTCTGCGCTTTTCTTGATGTTGCCCCGCAGGATGTGGTGAAGACGTTGATATACATGGCCGATGATTCACCCG
>JADFWA010000067.1 GCA_015222855.1 Pseudomonadota bacterium
ATAAAGGATAGTGTCGAAGAATTATTACGGACTTATTCATCTGAGATGGCTTTGGCCATGGTTGAAGAAGGTGCCGTGTCAATATCCATTCCAGTGAAGATGGCACAAACTGCTTCAAAAGGCCTTATTGCTTCGGTTGGTATAAGTTTCGTGAAGAGCCGCATCAAAGATCAGATTGACTTTACCGTCGATAATCAAAAAGAGATTTCATTCGAGGGCGAAAACGGTGGCGGTACAAGAGCGGATCACCTTTAAAGGAGAGAGAAGAAAAATGATAGTAATAACATGTTTGGTAAATAGAACATATCATGTTTGTCCAGGTGATGAATTTAATTTAACGGTAAGGGATAATTATACCAAACCGGGTGCAAATATTTCAGAAGTTATAATAAGAGAAGTAATCACTGTTACCAAGATAATCAATTTCATCGCCTCCTTTCGATTTTGCTTGGAAGACGGCACATGCTCCGGCTTTCACTTGGCTGGTATTTTCGCCAACAAGGATGAATTGCCGAGGGAAATCCGGGAAGCAAAAAAATTGACCGATTTAACGGATGAGCAATATAAGAATTTTACAAAAAGTCTCGGTGTTGATATCGCAAGGCGATAAACCATGCCTCGCGTCTTTAAGATCATAGGTCCCCCGGGGACCGGCAAGACCGAATATTTGCTGCGCCAAGTTGAGCAGGCCTGTAATAAGTATTTTCCGAAAGACCTGGGGGTCGTCTCCTATACCGTAGCCTCTGTAAGTGAAGTGAAGGAACGTATCAGGAAAAAGCTGAATGTCACTTACAAGGAAATTCCGAATGTCCGGACTATTCATTCACACTGCTTTGGCCTTCTCAGATTGAAAAAAGAGGACGTGATGGAGACGGCCAAGAACGTCAAGGCCTTTAATGAGGATTACCCATGCCATCAAATCACCGGGGGGTTATTGAAGAAGGACGACGATGACGACGACATTGAACAGGGGGCGAACGATGCCAATGACATCATATACAACCAGGTCCAGGTATTGCGTAGCCGGATGATACCCGTTGACGAATGGCCCATTGAGTGCCGGGAATTCCATGACGCATGGACCACGTTCATGGAAGAAAATGACAAGCTGGATTTTAATGGTATGTTAGAGCAGTGCATCGAGCAGGGATTGAGTCCTGAAATCAAGGTACTTATGGTAGATGAGGCACAGGATCTTCCTGCCCTGCAGACGGCTTTAATTCGACAATGGGGTAAGGCGTGTGATTCTGTACTATGGGCGGGTGATGCGAACCAGGCCATCTTCCGTTTTGCCGGGAGCGATCCCAACAATTTCATTAACCTGGAAGCCGAGAAGATTATCCCACTCGAGCAATCCTATAGGTTATCGCCTGCGATCCTCGCGAAATCGGTCGAGGTTATTCGACAGGCGAACGTCAAGGAAATAGTTAATTTCAGGGCAACAGATAAGCACGGGCCCGGTCATTTTTTACTGATCCGGCAACCCGACCTTGCGTTGCCCGGTTCACACATGATCCTTTGCCGATGCAATTTTCAGGTAAAGAGATTCGTGTCTGCCCTGAGGAGGGCCAATATATTATTTGCAAATCCATATCGTAAAGAGGACAAGGGTTGGAATCCGCTCGAACTCGACGGAACTCAATCGATCAAAATTTATTTAAGAATGACAAAGGGTGAGGCACTGACTATTTACGAAATAAAACAGATGTTAAAAAATTGTATTGCGAAGGAATGTCTTGAGCACGGTGCAAAAAAGACAATTAGTGAATTGCCGTTGACCGACAAGAGGGTTTATGAATTCTTTGGTCTGCTATCAATGGGCTTTTCAGATAAATTCTTGGATAAACAAAAACCGATCAGAGAGTATTTCCGGGTGAAATCTGAAAACAGGGATCTGATTTATTACCTGGCTGACAATGAT
>JADFWA010000068.1 GCA_015222855.1 Pseudomonadota bacterium
CTATTTTTGACAATTATGTGTCGCTTGAGATCGAGAAAGCAAAGGCATGGGTATCAGGGTTGAATTTGTGGAAAAAAGCGAGTAGTGTTATACGAAGATAATTGAGAAATACCAACATCAATTGTAAGGAGGTACGAATCATGTCAGAAAGTCAGATAAAAGATCGTATTGCAGAGGACTTGAAGAAGGCTAAAGAGACCGGAAAAGATGCAGCCAAAGCTACTGCGGAACTTGCCGGCAAGGCAACCCATGCCATAGCCGAAGAGGCCGGGGAACTTGGGAAAAAAGCTGCGGATGCAGCAAAGGAGGGCATCTCAGGCTTGTGGAAAGAGGCAAAAGAGGCTGTTAAAAAAAAGAAGGACGAGTAAATGCTGAAAAAAGCTCAGGTAAAACCCTTAGAATAAGAAAACAAAGATTGATGATTTCAATAATATTTTCAAAGACTTTTGACAACACTTAAAACATCGAAAGGAGAAAAATTATGTTTGATATCATTAAAAAGGTCATGCTAACGGGAGTAGGATTGGCCGCCATGACCAAAGACAAAGTAGAAGAAGTGGCCAGGGATCTTGCAAAAAAGGGGAAGCTGTCGGAGAAAGAGGGGAAGAAGTTGGTCGATGATTTGTTGAAAAAATCGGAGAAGGCCAAAGAGGACCTGGAGAAAGATATAGAAAAAGTGGTAAAGGATACCATGAAGAAGATGAACCTTGCCGGAGCGGAAGAATTGTCAAATCTGACGAAACGAATAAAGAAACTGGAGCAGGCTTTGAAAGAAAAAGGCTCACAGAGCTGATGTTAAGCATCCGAAAAATCGGCATAATCGGCCGAGCTTACCGTCACCTGAACCGATACCGCCATATCCTTACGGTTTTGTTCAAATACGGCTTTGGGGATCTGGTGGACATCCTGAAAATCGAACAGTATCTTGAAATCGGTCTTCAGATGATTTCCAGAAAACGACGGGAGCAAGTCGAAAAACTCAGCAGAGCGGAACGGGTACGGATGGTTATGGAAGAGCTTGGCCCGACCTTTGTCAAGTTGGGCCAGATACTTTCCACCCGTCCGGACCTGATTTCCGTGGAATTTATACAGGAACTTTCAAAGCTCCAGGATAATGTCCCTCCCTTTCCCTATACCGAAGCCAGGCAAATTATAGAATCCGAGCTTGGCAGGCCGCTCGAAGATATATTCCAACACTTTGAGGATACACCCCTTGCCGCAGCCTCCATAGGCCAGGTTCACAGAGCTCAGTTGAAGGACGGCGAGGAAGTGGTAGTTAAGGTTCAACGTCCCGGCATCCGCAAAATCATTGAAGTCGATCTGGAGATTATGCTTCATTTAGCCTCCCTTATGGAGCGGCATTTAGAGGAATTGCAGGTACACCGTCCTGTCAGGATTGTTCAGGAATTTGCCCGTACCCTGGAAAAAGAGATAGATTACACCATAGAAGCCTCACATATAGAAAGGTTTGCCCGTCAATCTATGGATGATCCGACTGTCTATGTCCCCAAAGTTTTTCGGAATACAACAACAGAACGCGTTCTTACCATGGAGTATATTGACGGAATCAAGGCATCCGAGATTGATCGTATTGAACGTGAAGGATTGGACAGAAAGATCATTACCGCGCGAGGGGCTGACCTGATTCTAAGGCAGATATTTGATCACGGTTTTTTCCATGCTGATCCCCATCCCGGAAACATCTTTGTTTTGCCGGACAATGTTATCTGCCTTATTGATTTCGGCATGATGGGGTACATTGACCGGCAGACCCGGGAGGATTTCGCAGATCTTATTTATACTGTGGTACACCATGATGAATCCAGGGCCACGCAAATACTCCTTAAACTCACCGAATATGATGAAAAACCGGATGTACGTGCTTTGGAAAGAGATTTGACGGACTTCATTGGGCAGTATCTTTATGTGCCGCTCAAAGACCTGCAAATGGAAAAACTTCTTCATCAACTCCTGAAGATACTTTCCAGACATCGCCTGCAGTTACCGCAGGATCTTTTTCTTATGATGAAGGCATTGGCTACTGTGGAGGGAATTGGACTTTTGCTTGATCCTGATTTTGAAATGATCAAGCAAACCATCCCCTTTGTCCGGCGAGTCAAGATGGCCCGCTATCATCCTAAACGAATGGCAGATGACATTGTCAGGTCCGGTGTCGAGTTTGTTCAACTCATGCAGGAAATTCCAGGGGAGACCCGCGAGATTCTGGAACAGATGAAGCAGGGCAAGATCAAGATAGAGTTCAAACACAAGGGACTTGAGCCGATGTTGTCCACCTACGACCAGATCAGCAATCGGATTGCTTTTGCTATTGTCATCGCAGCTCTTATAATCGGCTCCGCATTAATTGTTCTTTCCAAAACACCGCCTTTCCTGTTTGGCATTTCTTTCATTGGCATCATCGGTTTCCTGGCGGCCGCGGTCATGGGGCTATGGCTTCTTATAGCGATTCTGAAAAAGGGAAAGCTTTAGGGACCTTGAAATTGTGATACTGTTGACAAGGAAAAAGTGGTGGCGTATGAAAGTGCTCAACTTAGGATAAAGAAAGGTGAAGTTAAATGACAGAAGAAGTAATAGTACGTTTTCCACCCAGCCCGACCGGATATTTACATATCGGCGGTGCCAGGACAGCTATATTCAACTGGCTTTTTGCCAAAAAAACAGGCGGCAAG
>JADFWA010000069.1 GCA_015222855.1 Pseudomonadota bacterium
GTGGGAAGCGTCGGTCCGGAAAAGAGAGATGAGCTTCTGCGTAATGCCCATGCCCTGTTACACCCCATCAATTTCAATGAACCGTTCGGGCTGTCTGTCGTTGAGGCGATGGCCTGCGGGACTCCGGTGATTGCCTTTGACCGGGGAAGCATGCCGGAGCTTATCCGCAATGGCTTAAATGGGTACCTGGTGAAATCTGTAGACGACGCGATCGATGCGGTCGGAAAAATTGATGATATTGACCGCTTGGCTTGCCACCGGTTTGTAGAAGAGAGCTTCTCCATTGAACGAATGGTGAATGACTATCTGAAGGTTTATGAACAGATTCTTGAGTTAACCAGGCGTGAGGACCGCCGCCCTTGGGGATTCTATGAAATTCTCTCCGATACAGCGGATCACAAGGTCAAACGTATTGTGGTCCATCCCGGCAAACGACTGAGTCTGCAGCGGCATCGACACCGCTCTGAACATTGGCATATCGTCGAAGGAGAAGCCCTGGTGACCCTCAATGAAAAACAGCTGCGGCTGAACAAAGGGGATTCAATCGATATCCCGAGGGGGGCTGTCCATCGAATCGAAAATCAAACTCAAGACGATATGAAGTTCATTGAGGTTCAGAGCGGTGACTATTTTGGTGAGGACGATATTGAGCGACTGGATGATGATTTCGGAAGAGTGGAGGAGAGCTCTTGAAAACAGCTGTCGTTAAAAGATATGCCGAGAATCCAATTTTGACGAAAGAGCAGGTTCCCTACAAGGTAGAAACGGTTCATAACGCCGGGGTTGTCAAACATCAGGGAAAGTATCTGATGTTGTTTCGCTCCCATCTGCAAAACGGTCGATCGATTATCGGCCTGGCGGAAAGTGCAGACGGCTTTTCCTTCAGCGTAAGCAAGGACCCTTTTCTGGTCCCCGCCACCGAAGGGCCGTTTGCCGAATATGAGGAGTTTGGTGTCGAGGACCTGCGAATCTGCGCCTTGCAGGGGGAAGATTACCTGCTCACCTATAGTGCCTACTCAAAACATGGGGTAAGAATTGCGCTGGCAAGAACGGCTGATTTTCGGCAGGTAGAGCGGGTTGCCATGATCTCACAGCCCGACATGCGCAATGCTGTCATCTTCCCCGAGAAACGGAACGGACGATATGTGCGTCTCGACCGTCCCCATTCGGAAATTTCGCCCTGGTCCATCTGTATCTCCTATTCCCCCGACCTGATCCACTGGGGGGATTCACGGGTGGTGATGAAGCCGGTTCCCTACCATTGGGACGAGATGAAAATCGGACCGGGTGCAACGCCTTTCAGAAGCGATGCCGGATGGCTGCATATCTACCACGGAGTCTTTGAGACCATGGCCGGAGCCGTCTACCGATTGGGTGTTGCCCTGCATGATTTTGACGACCCCGGCAAAATTCTGGGCGTTTCCGATGACTGGATATTGCAGCCGGAAGATCCCTGGGAAATCACCGGATATGTCTCAAATGTTGTCTTCACCTGCGGTGCTGTCCCTGAAGAGGATGGCACGGTAAAGATCTATTGGGGTGGTGCAGACACCGTCATGTGCGTTGGGACGGCCCAAATAGCCGATCTGGTCACGATGTGCCTTGAAAGCTCCCGGCCGCCATTCTAGCTGGTTTCTGTCCGGAAACGGCCCTTTTCCGCAATCTTGGTGTCAATCTGCGGCCTTGTTTGTGCGGCGTACCGACGTACGCCTCCGCTCAACCCCTTGATTTCCTTGATCTTGCGAAAAATTGCTCGTTTCCAAATCAGAAACGCACCAGACGGGTGTCGAAACAGTCATACACGGACATTATAAAAGGGATATGAATTATGTTTGAATTATCGTTGGAAGCTCGGAGGAAAGAGGTCCGGTTTGAGTCTGAACCTTCCCGGGTCATTGCGAGGCCCTATCTCCCCGGTGGCGAGGTGCGCATCAAGCATATTATCAAGCGGGTTCTTGATCTGTCAGATGAGAAGACCAACCACCTCCTTGAAGATCTCGTCGCCGATTTTTCTAAGCGGCACAAAAATATCGAACAAATCTTCAAGAAGAATTTTGCGGCCGTCAAACAATGGATTCCGGAAAAAACATTATTATCCGCTGAAAGACAATGTCTTCTTGGCGCCTACTTCACGCACGAGTATTCTGTCCAGTCGGCCGCTTTTTTTAATCCTTCTATTGTCAGCCACCCGGATCAGAGCCATCTCAAGGAGGGGTGTCTTCGTTTTATATTAAGCTTTCGCTCTACCGGTGAGGGTCATATCTCCTCTATTGAGTTCAGAAGTGGTGTTATAAATGAGAATAATGACATCACCTTTGACCCGGTAAGCAGGTACGTAGAGACTCCCGGGGTGATTGAAAACCCGACCTATGACAAACATGTCTTCTCGTTGAAACTCGAAGATATGGAGGCAAAACATAAAATTTCAGAAGAGATTCTCCAGGCCCTGCCTGATCAGTTTAAACTCAATGACCTACAGGGTTCGATACAGCAGAAACTTGACAAATATCCGGATCCACACCCCTTGCTCCACGAGACTATCGAAAAGATATACTGGCTTGCCCAGTCAAATTATGAGCTGAAGTTTAGATCCGATCGCCGCATTTCTGAACGGGCTATTTTCCCGGTTTCAGAAAATGAAAGTCGAGGCATTGAAGATGCCCGATTTGTCCGGTTTATAGAGGATGATGGAGAAATAAATTATTACGCAACCTATACGGCCTATAACGGTTTTGATATTTTGCCACAACTACTCGAAACAAAGGATTTCTTTAAATTCAAAATCAGAACCCTCAATGGAAAGGCGGTACAGAACAAAGGGATGGCGCTGTTCCCAAGAAGGATTGGCGGCAAATACAGGATGATCTCCAGGCAGGACGGGGAAAATATGTACATTATGGCTTCTGACAATCTGCATTTCTGGCACGAAGCCAAACTTTTGCAGGTGCCGAAGTATCCCTGGGAATTCGTCCAGATCGGGAACTGCGGGCCGCCCCTGGAAACTGATGCAGGCTGGATTCTGCTGACTCACGGTGTTGGAGCGATGAGAAGATATTGTATCGGTGCTTACCTGCTGGATCTGGAAAATCCGGCAAAAGTGATCGGTCAACTGCCGGAACCGTTGCTCAGTCCGACGGAAGAAGAGCGGGAAGGATACGTCCCCAATGTCCTGTATACCTGCGGGGCAATAATTCACAATGATGAAGTCATCATCCCCTACTCCATGTCCGATACGGCCTCCGGGATTGCCGTGGTGCCGGTTAAACAGCTGTTGGCTCGCCTGCAGGCGCAAGCAGTGTCTTCTTGAAAATTTTCAACAACGAAAGGAAATGATGTACAAAGCCAAAAAAATTGCCGTCATCGGCAACTATGTCCCCAGACAATGCGGCATCGCCACCTTTACCACTGACCTGTGTGATGCTCTGTCCGGGCATATACATAATGCGGATGAAAATCTCATCGCCGTTGCCATGGATGACATTGAAACGGGCTATGATTATCCTGCGCGCGTAAAATTTCAGATCAGAGCGCACTCTCAGCCAGATTACGTCCGGGCTGCGGAGTTCATCAATGTCCACAAATTTGATGTCGCTATTCTGCAGCATGAATTCGGTATTTATGGAGGCAAGAACGGTGCTCACGTTATGCATCTGATGCAAAACCTCAGAATGCCGATTATTACCGTTCTGCATACGGTCTTAAGCAAACCCTCAGAGGACCAACGCATCATTATTCAGAAGCTGGCGAGATATTCAGAATTTCTTGTTGTCATGGCTCATCATGCAAAGATCCTGTTGCAGGA
>JADFWA010000070.1 GCA_015222855.1 Pseudomonadota bacterium
AAGTGCTGCGGCGCGGGGATGGATCAAAGCGCTTTTCACTGCAAGGTCTGCGGAGATGTTACAGAATGGAAGAAATTATCAAATTAAAGGCCTTCGTTTCCTGGAGCGGAGGAAAAGATGCTGCTCTGTCTTATTACAGGGCGATGAAGAATTTCCATGTTACCCATCTCCTGAATATGGTAGCCGAAGACGGTCAAATCTCCCGATCCCATGGCATCAGGACGGGTGTCTTGAGACTGCAGGCAGAGGCGATGGGCCTACCTGTCGTTCAGGTAAGAAGTTCATGGGAAACTTACGAGGCGGAATTCAAAAAGGCGCTGCCCGGCTTGAAAGATAAAGGGATTCAGGCAGGTATCTTTGGAGACATCGATCTGGAAGAGCACAGGGAATGGGTGGAAAGGGTCAGTAAAGAATCGGGGATGGAGGCTGCCTTACCCCTGTGGGGCGAGAAGAATAGGAAAAATCTCATAGACGAGTTAATAGAAGCTGGATTCGAAGCCGTTGTCGTGGCTACAAAAAAGGATGTATTGGGGCCGGAATGGCTGGGACGCAGTATTGATTATGATTTTGTCAGTGATATTTCGAAGGTCAAGGGAGTTGACATCTCCGGCGAAAGTGGGGAGTATCATACCTTCGTGGTATCGGGCCCCGTATTTAAGAAGAGAATAAACATCTTGAAATCTGAAAAAATTACCAGGGATCAGCACTGTTTTCTCGATATGTCGGAATGTGAATTGGCAGAAAAGATTTGACGATAACAAAAACAGATTTTGCGGGAGGGCATAAAGCCCTCCCCTACATTCATTTAAGGAAAGTCCATAGGGGCAGGGTTTAACCCCGCCCGGAAGGCTTCATTAATCAGGCGCTGTAATGACACCGGCAGTTTTCTTAGGGGCTTATATTACTGACATAATAGTTGGTAATCCTCACTGGTTTCCCCTGGTCAAAACCAATCTAGGAAGCTGTCCGAGAATGCGGCTTTATGTTATTTCGACCCCTTCGTTTCTGTCATTCCGAGCGAAGCGAGGAATCTTAGTATTTACGCTCAGGGCAGGCTCCGGGAGAAATCTAAAACTTACGTATTTTCAATATAATAAGATTTCTCGCGGAGTTTATGCTGATCGAAGCGTAGTGCTCGAAATGACAACTTTGATACGTTTTCGGACAGCTTCATAGTGTCTTTTCACCCAAGAGGTTTTTTATGAAGTGTAGATCCTTGATGGTTCAGGGAACGGCATCACATGTGGGAAAGAGTATTTTAGTTGCCGCGTTCTGCCGGATACTCAGGCAGGATGGCTATAAGGTGGCGCCTTTTAAGGCACAGAATATGGCGCTTAACTCCTTCATCACCAGAGATGGTGGAGAGATGGGAAGGGCTCAGGTCGTGCAGGCGGAGGCGGCGGGCCTAGAACCCCATGTGGATATGAATCCTGTACTGATAAAACCGAATACGGATGTGGGAGCCCAGGTTATAATTCATGGCAGGGTTTACCAAAACATGTCTGCAAGTCTGTATCATGAATTTAAAAAGGAGGCTATCGCGTTTGTCAGGCAGAGTTTTCAAAGACTCTCCGAAAAATATGATTTTATAGCGATAGAGGGAGCGGGATCCCCCGCAGAAATAAATCTGCGGGAAAATGACATCGTCAATATGGGTATGGCCGAAATTGCAGACTGCCCGGTTATACTGGCAGGAGACATAGACAGGGGCGGGGTGTTTGCCTCTCTTGTTGGCACTATCGAGCTACTTTCGGAAGATGAAAGGCAAAGAGTCAAGGGTTTTATTATCAATAAGTTTCGCGGTGATATTTCGTTGTTAAAGCCAGGGCTCAATTTCCTGGAAAAAAAGACGGGGATTCCGGTACTGGGAACCATACCCTATTTTAAAGATATTTATATACAGGAGGAAGACGGCGTGTCTCTGGAGAGGTTAATCCCTTCAGGGGGAAATGAAAAGGTTGATGTTGCCGTTATTCGCCTTCCCCATATCTCGAATTTTACGGATTTCGACCCTTTTGAAAGAGAGCCCGATGTTCGTCTCAGGTATGTGAATTATGGTGAGAAAATCGGCAATGCAGATGTCATTATCGTTCCGGGGAGTAAAAACACCATTGATGACCTGAATTACCTGCATAATAGTGGTCATGTTCAGGAGATCCTAAGACATTACAGGAGCGGCGGATTGGTTGTTGGGATTTGTGGAGGTTATCAGATGCTTGGTGAGTATATTGAAGATCCTTACCATATTGAGACTTCTCTCGAAAGTATAAACGGCATTGGCCTTTTGCCAGTAAGAACACTTATTGAGAAAGAAAAGGTAACATGTCAGGTCAGCGCAAATATCCATCCATCGAACCGGATTTTCAAAAATACGGATGAACTGAAGGGTTATGAAATACACATGGGGAGAACAGAATTGCGGGATGAAAAGTACATGTTTGAAATCATTCAAAGGGAAGAAAAGCAAACTTCCACTCCCGATGGATTCATATCCGAGGATGGAAGGGTCTGGGGAACATATATACATGGTATTTTCGACAATGACGGTTTTCGTCAAGAATTTATCAAGCGCGTAAAGCAGGCAAAAGGCATATCTGTATCTTCGGAGGCACATGCCTCTTTCAGCTTCCAAGAGTTTAAGGAGGCACAATATGACAGGCTGGCAGAGCTTGTCAGGAATAATATCGATATGGAAGCTTTTTGCAGGATTGCGGGGTTGAGATGAAAGGATTGGTCGTGGCGGGCACGCACAGTGGCTGTGGCAAGACCACGATAGCTATGGGACTTATGGCCGCCCTCAAGAGACGGGGAATGAAGGTTGCCCCATTTAAAGTGGGACCGGACTTTATTGACCCCGGGTTCCACAAGCAGATCTGTGATCGCCCGTCTCGAAATCTCGACGGCTGGATGCTCTCAAAAGAATACAATCAGGAGGTTTTTTACAAAAATAGCCATTCCTGCGATGTGGCTATCGTAGAGGGTGTGATGGGTCTCTTTGACGGATATGACGGCAGATCGGAAGCCGGCTCCACGGCCGAGATGGCCAAGTGGCTATCGCTTCCCGTCCTTCTGGTTGTGGATGCCCGTAGTATGGCTCGAAGTGCGGCAGCCCTGATATATGGATTCGAAAACTTCGACAGTGAATTACAATGGGCGGGAGTTGTATTAAATCGTCTTGGAAGTGATGTTCATCTTCAATTTATCCGTGAAGCCCTTGAAGGTCATGTGAATATTCCCCTACTTGGCGGTGTTAAAAGGGAGAACAGTTTAAATTTACCGGAGAGGCACCTCGGTCTCGTTACTCAGGACGAAAATCCCCTGGGCCCGGATTACATTGACCATCTGGCCGACTTGATCGAAGGTTCACTGAATCTGGACATGCTGCTGGACAACCTTCCTGAGCTTGATATTCCAAAAATTCCTCGGAAGCAGGAAACCCATCAAAAAACCTCCGTCAGGATTGGAGTCGCAAGAGACGAAGCATTTTGTTTCTACTATCAGGACAATTTTGATCTCCTTGAAGAATATGGGGCGGTTTTAGTCTTTTTTTCACCACTTCACGATCGCTCTCTACCGTCGGATATTGATGGTCTTTATTTAGGAGGAGGGTATCCGGAACTCTTCGCAGAAAAACTCTCGGAAAACAGAGGACTTATTGAGGAAATCAAAAAATTAGGTGACAACGGTCTCCCCATCTATGCCGAATGCGGAGGGTTTATGTATCTCACCGAGGGAATTGAGGATAAATCGCTCAACTATTATTCCATGGCGGGAATATTCCCCGTAAGGATAATAATGCTCGCTCGGCTGAAGTCCCTCGGCTACAGAGAAGTTACATTAAAGGCATCCAGTCCGCTTGGTTCGCCGGGTGAAAAAATAAGAGGGCACGAATTTCACTATTCAGAGATTAAGGAAATAACCGGAAAGATTGACCCCGTCGTAGATCACAACAGGGTAAACCTTGTCTACCAGCTTAGTGACAGGCCTGGATTAAAAATCCGAGACGAAGGGTATATGAAGAAAAATGTCCTGGGTAGCTATGTTCACCTTCACTTCGGCAGCAACCCACGGATAGCTGAGAATTTTGTTAGGGTCTGTCATGAAATAAGTTGTTCAATGCTGAGGAAAAATGAAACATAAAAACGGCATTCTTTATGGAATTGGTGTAGGCCCCGGTGATCCTGAGCTGATACCACTGAAATCCGTTCGCATCCTGAAGGGCGTAGATATTGTATTTGCAGCGTCTTCGTCAAAAAATGACTACAGTATTGCCCTGGAGATTGCCCGTCCACACCTTGGCAAAGACATCCAGACGATCAGGCTTTCATTTCCGATGACTGCCGATATCGAAAGGGAGAAACACGCATGGAGAAAGAATGCAGAGACCGTAATAAAATATCTCAATCAGGGAAAGGATGCGGCATTCATCACAATAGGCGATCCGTTGACATACTCCACTTATGGATATCTGGTTAAAGAGATAAAAAGTCTCTCGCCAAACACAGCTATAAACACCATTCCCGGTATTACCTCCTACCAGGCAGCAGCAGCACTGACAAACACTCCTCTGGCTGAAGGCAATGAATCTCTTTTGATTTTATCCGGTTTAAAAGAAAAAGACCGGTTAAAAAACTTGATTGGAAAAGCTGATAACATTATTCTTCTGAAAGCCTATCGCAACATGCAGGAGATATGCTCGGCAATTGAAGAGTTGGATCTGACAAATAAAACAACAGGTGTTATTCGCTGCGGCCTTGACGGCGAAGAAGTTATCACGGATATCAGGAAGATGCTAAACAAAAAGCCCCATTACTTTACAGTACTTATGATTAAAAATACCAGGACCACCACATCCTGATCCTGCGGCCGATTTTTCCTTTTGACATTATTTAGGAAAAGGGGTATTAATAATTTTTAGTTTCAGGTGCCTTTAAGGCATAAAAGGAAATCCCGTGAGAATCGGGAGTGAGCCCGTCGCTGTAATCGGGGACGAAAACCGCAAAATGTCACTGTCCAATTAATTTGGATGGGAAGGCGCGGTTAGTAGACT
>JADFWA010000071.1 GCA_015222855.1 Pseudomonadota bacterium
GGTTGGCTTCCCATTTTACTTTTTCATTTTTCATTTTGATATTTGATATAGTTCCTTAACCAAATTCTTTTGCCATTTTTGCAAGAACTTCACAACTAAGGAACTAAACGTCCTGGTACTCATGCCGCCGTCATTGCTTCTACCGGGCGGAGACGTCGAACCTTAAAGGCCGGATAGAGGGCGGCCAGAATGGTGACGATCAATACAATACCTGCTCCTACCGAAACGGAGAGGACGGAAAGCTGAGGGTACATCCTCTCTGGCAAACCGTACTGTCGCAAGATTTCTGAAGCTCCCGAGATGACAATTCCGTGCGCCTGAAAATACCCGGTGATCAGGCTTCCGAAAATGATGCCGACGATAATGCCGATGAAGGTTATGCCTGCCGATTCAAACAAGAGGAGCTTCGTCAACCGCCCCGGTGTCGTGCCCATCGCCATGAGAACGCCGAACTCTCTCGTCCGCTCGAAAATCGCCATTAAGAAGGTATTTAAAATACTGAAAGCAACCACCACAATCAAAATAAAATACATAATAAACCCGCTGACCAGATCCATCTGAATGGCCTGAATCAAGCCGGGCATGAGTTCCATCCAATCGAGGACCACCAGGTCTTCATTATTGCTTACTCTTTTGATGCCGGCCGTCAAGGTGTTTTTGATCTTCTCTACGTCATCCAGTGATGTGCCGAACGCCACCACTCCATGGACGGCGCCGCGCATGGAAAAAACATCCTGGAAGTATCGCAGGGGTATGTTAATAGAACGGCGATCGAACTCATCTTCACCGGAACTGAAAATTCCTTTCACTGTAACCACGGTAGCCGCAATCGAACCATCATAGCCCTGGCCAAGCACGACCAGTTCATCACCGACATCCACACGCAGGTTTTGGGCCAGAAGCTTTCCAACCAGGGCCTGGTCGGTATCCCCTGAGGCGAGATACTTCCCCTTGCGTATTAACTTTTTGAGCGTGGAAACCGCGGCCTCTTTCTCCGGGTCAATTCCGATTACGATGACGCCATAGGTTCGGTCCCTGGATGAAACGAGGGAAAAGGCATTCGCTCGAAATGTATAAGCGGCTACCTCCGGGATCTTCTCCAAAACATCGCCCACCGCAGCCGGATCGGGCACCACCAGGCGGATATCCATCTTATCTCTATACCCATTAGCCTGCACCTGTACATGGCCGGTATGGATTCTTACCGCGAAATTGATCATGGTATCGTACGAACCGAATTGCCAGGACAACATAAAGACGAGAAGCAAAGTGGCAAAAGTAATAGCAAGAATGGTCAGGATTGATCGCCGGGGATTCCGCCAGATATTCCGCCAGGCCATTTTGACTTCGATCGACAAGATGCTCTACCTCCTCGGATTCTTCAGTGAAGATAAGGTAAAGAGACTGTCCGGCAGATTTTCCTTAAACGCAAGCTCTCTATATTCCAGCAGCGTGTACTCATCCTTTTTGTCTGCCTTCTGCATCTTCCACACCCTGGGGAACAGCTTGCCGCCCAGCATCTGAATCTGGTCGCCGGTCATGGCCTTTACGAGTACGAAGTCCTCGTCATAAAACGCCTGGCTCAATAAAATAAGGTCCTCACGAATCCTGAGCTTCTGCATGCCCCACACCACCGGTGCACCCGGTTTCGGCATGGATGTGACAACAAAAACCTTTTTCCCGTCATGAATCCCGGTTTCCGTAATCTCATGGGTATAATTCTCGATAATGCTGTCGGACTTTGCCAGATCGTTATTGGAGAAATCAGACCCCATCCAGGCTTGCGACATCATAGAGGGCGGAAGCTTAATGACCCGGTTGACCTTCGGATTGTATATCCACATCTCCCGACCTTTCTTGAGGGTTCCGTTACCGTTATCCTTGGGAGGGGCAATAATGGTAAAAATGCTGTCCTTCTGCCCCTTGGTCCAGGCCTTGATTGTCAAAGTCCGTTCCCACCTCGGACGATGAATGGTCATATCCACCAGAGAAATGGAGGCATTTCCCCGGTAATAATTTACGGCATCCCTTACAAGAGTCCGGACGTCCCGGGCGTGAGCATTTACGCACAGGACAACAAGAATTATAAGTGACAAACACAGGGCTATGATTGATTTCCTGGAGACCTTTGTCATGCCATACTCCTTCACTGCGGATTTCCTGTAGATGAACAGATTTTGATACTTTAGACGAACAGAACGGCTGGTCAGGATTTATATAAACAACCGCTTTTTTATGCATGCCCCCCTAAATCTCCCTCTATTTCCCCTATCCCTCCTTTCGATTTCAAATATAACCGGATAGCATCGTCAATTATTTCCTCTGTTTTTCTACCCTCTTTACCGGAGAGTATCTCGACCTGTTTCCAGAGTTCGGCATTAACGGTTGTTTCTATCGGTTTACGTTGTTCCTCTGCTTTGCCTTTAGCTTGCATAACACACCCCCTGAAATAGTCCTGAAATGTTTTTTATTGTTTCTTTCCCCCAGCTTATCATATCGGGTACTGAATACGAAACCGCTCAACTGCCCGAAACAGGATGTCCTTTATCACATTCGGAAATACATTAGCGTCGACAAATATCTGCATTAATTACCTCATGGTAGATAGAAAAGCTGAGGGCCAGGTCTGGTCCCGACTCTGCCACAGAGTCTTACAGCAAAAATCGCCGGAATATGCTATGAGACAACCTGTCATCCTGACAAAACGTGATGAAAATGAGTATCCTCGGAATTCCCGGTCAATATTAAACTGTTAATTATACCACAATTTCATCTAACGGCAAGATTTGCTCCCCATGTCGAACCGTTAGAATTGATACTTTCTTTTTCCCGATTCGATAAATAATTCTATAATTACCATAAATCAATTCCCGAAAATCTTTCCTTTGGATCTCGGGAACAACTCGCCCACTCTCGGGGAAAGATTTTAACTGCTCAACTTTATCAAAGACAGTTTCTACCCAATTAGCGGCTGCTGTCGGATTGTCTTTAGAAATATACTCAGCTATTTCCGTTACTCTATCTACTGCTAATGGAGACCAAATTATTTTCATCTGCCGACTCGTTTCAAAACCGCTGCTTTAGCTTTATTATGCTCTATGCCGGCTCCGCTCTCTATCTGTGATATTGATGTTTGAACATCCTCAAGTAACTCTATTTTTTCCTGCATAGCTTCGTATTCGCCTACATCAAGCAAAACAGCCACTCCTTTTCCACGCTGGGTAATAATAAGTGGTCTTTTTGTGTCATGTACCTGCTTAAGAAAAGATGCTATTCCTGTACGGAATTCAGACATTGGACGAATATCTTGATCAAGTTTTAATCTTTGCATAAAGCACCTCCTTTAATTATCTTTTTGTACATTATATCGTACGAAACATGGTACATGCAAGTGTATTTTTTATTTGGGTATAAAACTGCGGATCAGGCGCAGCTTTCAGCTCAGGGTCAGGCTCTTATATAGGGAAGGGGTCTCAATGAGTATTCCGGGGGCAGTATGCTTAATCGTTAAATCGGTATTATGTCTCGAGATATATCTCAAAAAAAGGGATGAAAAATTAAGTATCCTGTCCCCGGAATTCCCATTGAGGGAGCCATCTTTGTCGACGGTTTCTTCCTGGACAGTTTTTATCCTGCCGTCAGGGATTTCATCGATAATTTTTATGTCGCCTACGGCAGGGAACCTGATGATCTGGAGGCACTGACATACGATGCGGCCAGTATCATAGTAAACATTATAAATGAAAACAGTGTCGAGGTAAGAGACGATTTGAAAGACATTCTCTTTGCGCTAAAAGATTATCCCAGAATTACAGGAAATACCTCCTTTTCAGAAACGGGAGATGCCAAAAAGTCCCTCTTTGTCCTCATGGTAAAAGGGGGTAAAATTGTGCAGATCAATTAGTTTTGATCTGGACAACAATACCACTATTCCCATATCCCGGGGATTTTATGGCCGCAAAACTTACACTTCCCCTCTATTAGGTTATCACTCGCAACCGTGAAATGGATACGGTGAATCAGCCTCTTCCCGCAATTGGGGCAGAAGGTGGAATTGTATTTATGGCCGGGGACATTGCCGATGGTTACATATTCCAAGCCCACCCCTTTGGCAATCTTGTAGGCTTCTTCTAACTTCTTAATAGGTGTTGGCGGAAGTTTGGTGAGCCTGTAGGCGGGGAAGAAGCGGGAAAAATGCAAAGGTGTATGTTCCCCCAGATTCTCTTTAATCCAAAGGCACATCTTTTTCACATCCTGAGGATTATCATTTAGGGTGGGGATGAGTAAATTTACGATCTCAAGCCACTTCCCTTCATCTCTGATAACCCTCAACGTCCTCAGTACCGGCTCAAGTTTGGCAGAGGAGACGCCCCGATAGAATTCTTCAGTAAAACCCTTTAAATCGATAGTCACCGCATCGGTATATTTGAGGAGTTCTTTCAAGGGTTCGGGATTCATAGCTCCGTTAGAGTGCCAGAGAATCTTCAAGCCCCTCTTTTTGGCAAACCTGGCAATATCGTAAACATATTCATAAAAGCTGGTTGGCTCATTATAGGTAAAAGAA
>JADFWA010000072.1 GCA_015222855.1 Pseudomonadota bacterium
GCATAGAGATATATGAAGGGGTTTAATCTTAAATGAAAATATCAAAATAGAAAATTTAAAAATAAAATGAGAAGATCATAAGATGTGATGATAGCTCAGAAAGGCTTTTAATTTTACTTTTTCATTTTGATATTTGATATTCGAGGGATTAGGACAGATGGCAATTAGAAAATATAACCCGACATCACCGGGTAGGAGATTTCAGACCTGTTCAACTTTTGAGGAAATTACCGAAACCCGGCCGGAGAAGAGCCTTTTGCGACCTCTGAGCCGAACGGGCGGGAGAAATAATAATGGAAGAATAACCTCCAGGCATATCGGTGGAGGAAGCAAGAGAAGGTACCGGGTGATAGATTTTAAACGCGACAAAATGGAGGTCCCGGCCCGGGTAGCTTCCATTGAATATGATCCCAATCGCTCTTCAAGGATAGCACTTCTCCACTATCTTGATGGAGAAAAAAGGTATATCCTTGCCCCAGTGGATATTAAAGTGGGGGACATGATTGTAAGCGGTGAGAATGTTGAAATAAAACCGGGTAACGTAACCACCCTGAAAAACATACCACTCGGTTCTTATATCCATAACCTGGAGATGAAGATTGGCAAAGGGGGGCAGCTGATCAGAAGCGCGGGTTCCTATGGCCAGATCATGGCGAAGGAAGGAAAATATGCCCAGGTTCGGCTCCCTTCCAGGGAAGTGAGAAAGGTCTTGCTGGAGTGCAGGGCCACAATCGGACAGGTGGGGAATGTTGATCATGAGAATATAAGTCTTGGAAAGGCCGGCAGAAAAAGGTGGTTGGGAAGACGTTCCAAGGTACGTGGTGTGGTGATGAATCCTGTTGATCATCCTCATGGTGGAGGAGAGGGCAAATCTTCAGGAGGAAGACATCCCGTAACCCCCTGGGGAGTTCCTACCAAGGGGCATAAGACCAGGAAGAAAAACAAGAGTTCAGACAAATATATTGTCAGGAGAAGGGGTTAGCCGATGGCTCGTTCAATTAAGAAGGGTCCGTATATTGAAGAAAAACTTGTTAAAAAGGTAAGGAGAGCCGATGCTGCGGGAGACAGGAGTGTGATCAAGACCTGGTCTCGTCGTTCTACAGTTACCCCTGAGTTAGTAGGGTATACCTTTGCCGTTCATAACGGAAAGAAATTTATTCCGGTGTTTATCACCGAGAACATGGTTGGACACAAGCTTGGTGAATTCGCGCCAACACGGACATTTTACAGTCATGCTGGTGACAGGAAATCGAAGTTACGCAGATAGTTGAGATTGATACCTTTACAAAACGTTCAATTTTGTTCAAGGTCAAGGAAGACGAAGATTTTAACCGCAGGAATACATTAAGTATTTTGAGGATTAAAAGCTGAGCCTGACGCAGAGATTGAGCAAAAGGGGATGTTTTGCAAAGGTATCAGATTGGAGTTTAGAGAAATATGGAAACAAGGGCCATTGCCAAATATATCCGCATTTCACCACAAAAGGCAAGATTGGTGGTGGATATGATCAGAGGAAAAAAGGTTGAGGAAGCACAAAAGATACTGACCTTTACGAGGAAAAAGGCTGCCGGGATTGTTGAAAAAGCATTGAAATCGGCAATTGCGAATGCCGCCCAGAATCCTAATATTGATGAAAATATACTTTATGTAAAAGAGGTATTTGTGGATCAGGGACCTTCCTTGAAAAGATGGAGAGCGAGAGCGCAGGGAAGAGCGGCCATGATAAAAAAGAGGATGAGCCACATAACCGTTATACTGGATGAAGAGTAGCGAATAAGGAGGTGAAGGCTTGGGCCAAAAAGTTAATCCAATTGGGTTCAGACTGGGTGTTAACAAGACATGGGGTTCTCAGTGGTTTGCGGAGAGAAACTATAGCGAGTTGCTTCATGAGGACATCAAGATCAGGAAGTACCTTAAAAAGAAATTTTATCATGCAGGTATATCAAAGATAGAGATTGAGAGGGCCACTGACAAGGCCAAGATGAATATCCATGCTGCCCGTCCCGGAATTCTTATAGGCAGGAAAGGGACGGAGATTGAAAATCTCAAGAAGGATATCGAAAAGATTACCAAAAGTGAGGCGATTATAAATATCCTTGAGGTACGCAAGCCTGAAATAGATGCACAACTTGTTGCTGAAAATATTGCCCTTCAGCTTGAGAGAAGGGTTGCCTTCCGGAGGGCTATGAAAAGAAGTGTTACAACCGCTCTCAAATTCGGCGCCAAGGGGATAAGGGTAACCTGTTCCGGAAGACTTGGGGGAGCCGAGATGTCGAGAAGGGAATGGTACAGGGAAGGAAAAGTTCCACTTCACACCTTGAGAGCAGATATTGATTACGGTGTTGCTGAGGCGCGTACAACTTACGGGATTATCGGGGTGAAGGTCATGATATTTCATGGTGAGGTGCTGCCGGATAAGAAGGCTGACAGTTGAGAGTTGATGGGGGTTTTTGAGTTATGTTAATGCCGAAGAGGGTGAAATACAGAAAATTGCAAAAGGGTCGCATGAAAGGGAAACCTGTCAGGGGATGTAGTGTGGCCTTCGGCGAATATGGCCTGCAAGCAACCGAATGTGGGTGGATGACTGCGAGGCAGATTGAGTCTGCGCGTATTGCAATAACTCGTCATGTAAGACGTGGGGGAAAAGTCTGGATAAGGATATTCCCTCATAAATCGCTCACTAAAAAGCCGGCGGAGACCCGTATGGGAAAAGGAAAAGGATCTCCCGAGGAATGGGTTGCGGTTGTGAAGCCCGGCACGGTTCTGTATGAGATGGAAGGGGTTCCGAAGGATGTGGCTCGCGAGGCCTTTAGACTGGCATCGCATAAACTTTCGGTATCGACAAGATTTCTTTCCAGGGAGATGCTTTATGAAGATTAAAGAGATCAGAGATTTCAGCGTTGATGAACTGGAGCAAAAAGAAAGAGGGCTTATTGAAGAGCTCTTCAAGCTGCGCCTCCGGCATGCCACTGCTCAACTGGATTCTCCTTTTGTGATGAGAAATATCAGAAAGGATGTGGCTCGCATAAAGACTGTTTTAAGGGAAAGAGAGGCCGGGAGATAGATATGGATGATCGTGGTAATAGAAAAACCATGCAGGGTGTTGTAATCAGCAATAAGATGGACAAGACCATCGTTGTCTTAACGGAAAGGTTGGCTAAACATCCCAAGTTTCATAAGTATATAAGGAGACGGGCGAAATATATGGCCCATGATGAGGAAAACAGATGTAATATTGGTGACAAGGTGCTAATTGTGGAATCACGTCCTCTGAGTAAGGGAAAGAGATGGAGGATGCGTGAAATATTGGAGAAGGCAAAGTAATCGAAAGGGGTCGGCTATCAGGGCTTCAATTAGTAATTAAACATTCAAAAGTAAGAATATTGATAGCTCTTCGGGGCGGTGAACGCAATTTTGTCGGGGTATTTTTTATGATTCAGATGCAGACCATTTTAAATGTGGCGGATAATTCAGGTGCAAAGAAGGTCTGTTGCATTAAAGTACTTGGAGGCTCCAAGAGAAGGTATGCCAGTATCGGCGATGTAATAGTGGTGTCGGTAAAAGAG
Source organism: Pseudomonadota bacterium (assembly GCA_015222855.1). GTDB lineage: Bacteria > Desulfobacterota > Syntrophia > Syntrophales > JADFWA01 > JADFWA01. Next base: position 3,567 of record JADFWA010000072.1, read on the forward strand.
GCCATCCCCAATTCAAAGGTGAAAAAGGGGGATGTAATGAGGGCTGTTGTGGTGAGAACGGCAAAAGAAGTCAGAAGGCCGGATGGTACATACCTTAAATTTGATGATAATTCCGCTGTTCTGATAAATAATCAACTGGAGCCTATAGGCACAAGGATATTCGGGCCGGTAGCCCGGGAGCTGAGGGCCAAGCAATTTATGAGAATAGTATCTCTGGCACCTGAAGTCTTGTAATAGTTGACATGGCTCAGTTTGCCGGGATCGGGGAGCCTGTTGGATTTCGTGATACGATGTTGATTGCAATATGAGAGTATGAATACTGAGGAATTGGATATGCTTGTAAAGCGTTTGAAAAAAGGTGATATGATTATGGTTGTTGCCGGCAAGGAAAAGGGGAAAACCGGCAAGATACTTAATATTATCGAAAAGAAAAACCGTGTGGTTGCGGAGAAGTTGAATTTCATAAAAAGACATCAGAGACCGGATGCCCAGGGGAAGGGAGGCATCGTTGAGAGGGAAGGGTCTATGCATATATCCAATGTTATGCTGATGTGTAACAAGTGTGATACCGGTGTCAGGGTGGGATACAGGGTGCTGGATGACGGCAAGAAGGTGCGTGTTTGTAAAAAATGTAATGAGATATTGGATGATTAAACTGGGGTAGGATGGATGGCAAGATTAAAAGAACATTACAAGAAAGAAGTAATTCCCGCATTAATCAAGGAATTTAAATATAAAAGCAGGATGGAAGTCCCGAAGCTCGAGAAGATTGTCGTGAATATGGGCTTGGGTGAGGCGATTCAAAACATCAAGATACTTGATAATGCCGCTTCCGAGCTTTCCCTGATTGTGGGGCAGAAACCGGTTATCACAAAGGCAAAGAAGTCGATTGCTACGTATAAACTTCGCAAGGGTATGTCAATAGGGTGTATGGTTACTTTGAGAGGAAGCAGGATGTACGAGTTTTTTGACAGGTTTGTTAATGTTGCCATTCCGAGGATCAGGGATTTCAGGGGGATTCCGCCGAAGTCCTTTGACGGAAGGGGGAACTTTGCCGTGGGGATTAAGGAGCAGTTCATCTTTCCCGAAGTAGATTATGATAAGATTGATAAGGTCAGGGGAATGAATATCGCAATTGTTACCTCAGCTAAAACGGATGATGAGGGAAGACAGTTCTTGAGACTTATGGGAATGCCTTTCAGGGACTGAGGCTATAAATGAGGTCAAAGGTTAAGGGTAAAGGTAAAGGGTTAAAGTTACAGGTTGTTCTGATCTAAATTCAGATAGGAGTTACGCGTGGCAAAGAAGTCTTTAATTGCGAAGGCAAAAAGGAAAAGTAAGTTTTCTGTCAGGGAATACAATCGGTGTCCTCTCTGCGGGAGGCCGAGGGCGTATTATAAAAAATTTGATATGTGCAGGATATGTTTGAGAAAACTTGCCCTGGCAGGGGAAATTCCCGGCATGATAAAATCGAGTTGGTAACAACGGAATAAAGCTGAAAGTGGTTTATATCTGCGATTTCTGAAAAGTTGCCGGTAAATTTTTAACTTTTACATAGTTTGTTGAGTGTTAAGGAGAAGCAGTATGGGGATGACTGATCCAATAGCGGATATGCTGACAAGAATCAGGAATGCCAACAGGATGAAGTTCAATAATGTAGATGTATTGTTGTCGAAGGTAAACTTGAATATTGCCAAGGTCTTGAATGAGTCGGGTTACATCAGCAGGTTCAATGTTAAGAAAGACAGTGACGGGCGAGAGGTATTAAAGGTATATCTGAAATATTCGAAGTCGGGTGAGAAAGTGATAACGGATATACAGAGGGTAAGTAAACCGGGCAGAAGGGTTTATGTCAAGAGTGAAAAGATACCAAAGGTTTTAAATGGTTATGGTGTTGCCATACTTTCAACATCGAAGGGGATCAAGGCCGATAAAGAGGCGAGGAAGTCGAATGTCGGTGGAGAGATCCTTTGTAATGTGTGGTAGTATTCTGAAGTCGGGGGATTTATAAATGTCGAGAATCGGTAAGAAACCGATAGAAGTTCCTGATAATGTGAAGATTAGACAGGATAATTCTATAATGGAAGTTACAGGTCCCAAGGGAACTTTGTCGATGGATGTTCCCGGTGGAATTGAGGTTATCCTTGATAATGGGTCCATTATTGTGAAGAGACGCTCAGATGACAGGAAGGAAAGGTCCCTTCATGGGCTGGTAAGGACGCTGATCGCAAATATGGTAACCGGAGTTACCTCTGGATTTGAGAAGACTCTGGAGATAACTGGTGTCGGTTATCGAGCGGAGGTGAAGGGTAATACTCTGAGTTTGTTGCTTGGTTTTTCCCATCCTGTAGAATACAAAATTCCTGATGGGATTTCTATCAAGGTTGACAAGCAGGTGATAGTGGCAATTTTCGGTATAGATAAGGATCTTGTAGGCAGGGTAGCGGCCGAGATCAGGAGTTTCAAGAAACCGGAACCTTATAAGGGAAAGGGTATAAAGTATTCAGGTGAATACATAAGAAGAAAAGTTGGAAAATCCGCGGGGGTATAGGTTTAAAGTTCAAAGTTGTTCTTATACTTGGTATTGAGGTAGAGCATTGGCGTCTAAAAAAGTTGAGAGAAAAAGAATTAAACGTAAAAAGAGGGTGAGAGGGAAGATTTTCGGTACTCAGGAGAGGCCCCGTCTTTCTGCGTTCAGGAGTTCAAGACATATATATGTGCAGGCAATTGCCGATGATTCGGGGAAGACCCTGGTGGAAGCCTCGACCCTTAGCAAGGAATTGAAGGAAAAACTTGCGGGGTTGAAGAAAGCGGAGGCTGCTCGTGAGGTGGGCAAACTGGTGGCAGAGAGATTATTGTCTGAGAATATCACAGAAGTTATCTTTGACAGGGGGATGTACCTTTATCATGGACGTGTGAAGGCCCTTGCCGAAGCTGCCAGAGAAGCTGGCCTGAAATTTTAATTGATTGGTTTTTCGCTCATCTGATGGATGGGCACCTGTTAAACTGGCTTGAACTAACGAAACCAATTGAACCAATTAAACGTTTTTAACTATCTTTTATTGTTTTTAGGAGTGTTGTAAGGATATGGAAGAACAGGAACTTCTTGACAGGGTTATTGCTATTAAGCGGACGGCCAAGGTTGTCAAAGGTGGCAGAAGGTTTAGATTTAGCGCCGTTGTGGTTGTGGGCGACGGTAATGGTTCTATCGGCGCCGGGCTGGGGAAAGCCCAGGAAGTCCCGGAGGCGATAAGAAAAGGTATGGAAAAGGCCAAGAAGAATCTGACCAGGGTTTCTATTGCAGGCGGAACTATTCCTTACGAGATCATAGGGCATTATGGGGCAGGGAAGGTCCTTCTTAAGCCGGCTTCCGAGGGAACAGGTCTTATAGCGGGAGGTGCTGTCAGGGCGGTTCTGGAAGTTGCCGGGGTTCACAATATATTGACGAAGTGTCTTGGTTCACATAATCCGCATAATCTGGTCAAGGCAACGATCGATGGTCTTCGCAAGATGAGGACTTCCGCAGAGATTGCGGCTCTCAGGGGGAAAGATATTTCCGAAATTTAATGCTTCCGTTAGTGCATAGGACATAGGAGCAGGTCGTGAAAAAAAAGCTGAAGATAACATTGGTGAAAAGTTTTATAGGAAGGCCGGAAAAGCAGAGAAAGGTACTTCGCGGGATGGGACTCGGTAAGTTGAATAAAACCGTTTTGCTGGGTGATACCCCTGAGATTCGCGGGATGGCAAAAAAGGTTGCTCACCTGGTGGCCGTTGAAGAGATAGAGGTGAACTGAATATGGATTTGAGTGAATTAAGACCACCTGAGGGTTCCAGAAAAAAGAGAAAGAGAGTAGGTCGTGGGACCGGATCAGGTAATGGGAAAACATCAGGCAGAGGATCAAAGGGTCAAAATTCCCGTTCGGGTGGGGGAGTAAAGCCGGGATTTGAGGGTGGTCAGATGCCTCTTTCAAGGCGATTGCCTAAAAGGGGCTTTTGTAATATCTTCCGGAAGGATATCATCGCCGTAAACATAGAACAGCTAAAGGGATTTCCTGAAGGTTCGGTTATTGATTCAGATACCCTTATAAGCAGCGGTATTATTAAAAAGAAGGGTGATGGGATCAAGATATTGGGTGAAGGGTCTATAGACTATCCTCTGTCACTGAAAGTGGACAGGATAAGTCGTGGCGCAAGAGAGAAAATCGAGGCTGCAGGTGGGTCGGTAGAGGTTATCTGAATTGTTGTTAGGCGGATTAAAAAATATTCAGAAAATTCCGGAGCTTCAGAAAAGGATACTTGCGACTTTCCTTTTGTTGGCTGTCTATAGAATAGGCGTACACATCCCGACTCCCGGAATTGATACGGCGGCTTTGGCTGCTTTCTTCGAGCAGGCAAAGGGATCACTTTTAGGGCTTTTTGATATGTTCTCCGGAGGGGCGCTGAGCAATTTGTCGGTCTTTGCCCTGGGGATTATGCCCTACATCAGTGCATCCATTATCCTGCAATTGCTCACGGTTGCCGTCCCTCATCTCGAGAAACTTTCCAAGGAAGGGGAAGCCGGAAGAAGGAAGATAACTCAGTATACAAGGTACGGAACGGTTCTTTTAAGTATAATCCAGGGGTTCGGTATTGCGGTAGGACTGGAAAATATGGCGGGCCCCACGGGTGTAGCAATTGTAATTGATCCCGGATGGAGCTTTCGGTTGATGAGCGTCATTACCCTTACAGCCGGTACGTCATTCATCATGTGGCTGGGGGAACAGATTACTGACAGGGGTATCGGTAATGGAATATCTCTGATCATTTTTGCGGGTATAATATGTCGAGGCCCTGCCGCTGTTGCAAATACCTTTCGCTTGCTGTCCACAGGTGAGATGGGGATATTTTTTGTTGTAATTCTTGCCGTTTTTATGGTTGCTGTTGTTGCTGTCATCGTCTTTGTGGAAAGCGCACAGAGAAAGATACCGGTTCAATATGCCAAGAGAGTTGTCGGAAGGAAGATGTATGGCGGGCAGACGACCCATCTTCCCTTAAAGGTCAATACGGCAGGTGTGATTCCTCCCATATTTGCCTCGTCAATCATAATGTTTCCTGCTACGATTGCCAATTTTATTCCGCATCCCTGGATGAAGATGGTGGCAAATGTCTTGATGCCGGGCAGGTTTATATATGAGTTGCTCTATGTGGCTTTTATAATATTTTTCTGCTACTTCTATACAGCGGTTACGTTTAATCCGGCAGACGTGGCCGATAATATGAGAAAGCAAGGGGGTTATATTCCGGGTATAAGACCGGGTAAAAGAACGGCGGATTATATAGACAGTATCCTGACAAGGCTTACCTTTGGCGGTGCCATTTACGTTTCTGCGGTATGTGTATTGCCCAGTATTCTTATAAGTCAGATGAATGTGCCTTTTTACTTCGGCGGCACGGCGCTTCTTATTGTGGTTGGTGTTGCTCTTGATACCGCGTCTCAAATAGAAACCCATTTGCTGACGAGACAATATGAAGGATTTATGAAGAAGGGGCGGATGGGTAAGAGACGTTGAGGTACAGAGAATAATGGTAGTCTTGAAATCCCCTGAAGAGATTGAAAAGATAAGAAAAAGTAACATATTTGTGGCGGATATCTTAAATGAAATAAGGGGGATGATAAGACCCGGGATAACAACCGCGGAACTGGACAGACATTCTGAAAAACTTGCCCTGAAGGAGGGCGCCAAGCCCGCCTTTAAGGGGTATATGGGTTATCCTTTTTCTCTGTGTACATCTGTCAATAGTGAAGTGGTTCACGGGATGCCGTCAGATAGGGTGCTGCAGGCGGGAGATATAATAAGCCTCGATTTTGGGATATACTATAAGGGATATTATGGAGATGCCGCAATAACGGTTCCTGTAGGTGAGGTTTCTGATACGGCGGTAAAATTGAGCAGTACTACCGAAGAGGCTCTTTACAATGGCATAGAAGAGGCGAGGGCAGGAAATCGATTGGGTGATATATCGGCTGCTGTACAGGAACATGTTGAAGCTGCCGGGTTTTCTGTTGTGAGAGATTTTGTTGGTCACGGGATAGGAAAAAGTCTTCATGAAGATCCGCAGATCCCCAATTTCGGGGTACGTGGAAGGGGTATTGAGCTGAAGGTAGGTATGGTTTTGGCCATTGAACCAATGGTGAATGAAGGAACATACAAGGTAAAGGTACTTTCCGATGGCTGGACGGCGGTAACGACCGATGGTAAGCTTTCGGCCCACTTTGAGCATTCTGTGGCAATTACGGAGGATGGTCCGGTAATATTGAGCAAGATTGATTGAATTGGATTATTCCCTGTAGCTTCTTGCTACAGGGTTTTACCTTAGTTCCCTCTCCTTGGGGAGAGGGTTAGGGTGAGGGGATAGAATCAATTTACAGTCTGAACTGGGAATGGGGATTTCATGGCAAAAGAAGAGGCGATACAGGTTGAGGGTAAGGTAATTGAACCGTTGCCGAACGCAATGTTTCGTGTTGAGCTGGAAAACGGGCATCGTATTCTTGCCCATATCTCAGGAAAGATGCGGATGCATTATATCAAGATATTGCCCGGTGATAAAGTAACCGTTGAGCTGTCTCCCTACGATTTGACGCGGGGACGAATTACATACAGGGCGAAATAATGAGGTGAAGTGTTGTGAAAGTAAGGGCTTCTGTTAAAAAGATGTGTGATAAATGCAAGATTGTTAAAAGGCGTGGAGTGCTTCGGGTTATCTGTGAGAACCCCAGGCATAAGCAGCGCCAGGGATGAAGGGAAGGTGAGCGTTTAGTTTTTAAGCATTTTGGATGCTGGATACTGGTTGCTGGATAACTATTTTATCTATCCAGTATCAAGTTTCAAGCATCCGGCAACAGCTTTGAGAGGTGTTTATATAGTTTCTTGTTGTTGCTGAACGCTTACTATGCAACAGATTTTGACTTTACTTCGTAAGGAGGATATTCGGTGGCACGAATCGCAGGTGTAGATTTACCCAAGAACAAGAGAATGGAGATTGCCCTGACCTATATATATGGTATAGGCAGGACTAAATCGAGGGAGATACTTAAAGATGCGGGAGTAGATTTTGATATAAAAACTGATGACCTTGCTGATTCGGAGGTGGCCTCTATAAGAAAAGTTATAGATGGCGAACATAAGGTTGAGGGAGATTTAAGAAGAGAGATTTCCATGTCGATAAAACGCCTGATGGATATAGGTTCCTACCGTGGGCTGAGGCATAGGAGGGGGCTTCCCGTCAGAGGTCAAAGAACGAGCACAAATGCCAGGACAAGGAAAGGGCCGAGAAGGGCCGTCACCAGCAAGGGGAAAAGAAGATAATTTTATTCATCTGGAGGAACAATGGCGAAACCGAGGAGAAGAACCGGTAAGAAAAAGGAGCGAAAAAATATACCAGAGGGTATTGCTCATATTCAATCGACTTTCAACAATACGATCATTACTATTACGGATATAAGTGGTAATGTTGTCGCCTGGTCATCCGCTGGAGTGCGGGGTTTCAAAGGTTCAAGGAAGAGCACACCATTTGCCGCTCAATTGGCCGCGGAGGATGTGGTAAATAAAGCGAAAGAGCATGGCATGAGAAGCGTTCAGGTGTATGTGAAAGGACCCGGTTCCGGCAGAGAGGCGGCGCTGAGGTCTCTGCAGGCGGCAGGTCTTGGCATAAGTCTCATCAGAGATGTGACGCCGATTCCTCATAACGGTTGCCGCCCGCCGAAGAGAAGAAGAGTGTAATAAAAACAGGGCTAAAGGCAAAGGGTTAAAGGCTGAAGGATGCGGTCGGGTGTAAAACCCGACCCTACGTACATAATAAAATGGAGGAATGTCTTGGCAAGATATAGAGGATCTTTATGCAGGTTATGCCGAAGAGAGGGTTTGAAACTCTTTCTTAAAGGAGATAGATGCTATAGTGATAAATGTGCCTTTGAAAGGAGAGGGTATGTTCCCGGGGAACATGGACAGGCCAGGCTCAGGAGAAAGCATTCCGATTACGGCATTCAGTTAAGGGAAAAACAGAAGCTTAAGAGGATGTTTGGTCTTTTAGAAAAACAGTTCAAGAGTTACTATGAAAAGGCAGACAAGCAGAAGGGGGTAACGGGTACGAACCTCCTGGTCTTGTTGGAGAGAAGACTCGACAATATGGTATTCAGGATGGGTTTTGCCAGTTCCGGGGGTGAGGCGAGGCAGCTTGTAAGGCACAGTCATTTTCTGGTAAATGGCAGGAAGGTAAATATTCCATCTTACCTGGTAAAAGTCGGTGATGAGGTTCAGGTTAGAGAGGGAAGCAGAAAGATGGCACGCATACTCGATTCAATGGAAACGGTTGCGAGACGGGGTGTGCCACAGTGGCTGGAATTGGATAAGGATAACTTTAAAGGTGTTGTAAAGATGTTTCCCACACGGGAAGAATTGACCATGCCGATCCAGGAACAATTGGTAGTCGAACTTTACTCTAAATAGCATGGTGACCATACATGATGGTTCACGGGGTTCAGGAAAAAATGTAATCTGATTCCCGAATCGTTAAAGCAATTCTATATAGGAAATTAGAAATATGCAAAGAAATTGGCGTAGTCTGATACGGCCGAAGCGAATTGATGTAGATAAAAGAACATATACACAATTTTATGGAGAATTCAATTGCCAGCCTTTAGAAAGAGGCTTTGGTGTTACTTTGGGCAATTCTCTTAGAAGAGTGCTGCTCTCTTCCATACAGGGGGCGGCTATTGTTTCTGTAAAAATTGATGGTGCACTTCACGAATTTTCGGCGATTTCAGGGATAAAGGATGATGTGACCGATATCATTTTGAATCTGAAGGGAGTTCGCTTAAATCTTCATCAAGATGGGCCGAGGACTGTTCATTTTGATGTTTCAAAGGAAGGGGTTATAACTGCAGGGGATATCATTACCGATGGAACAGTTGAGATACAGAACCCCGATCATTATATTACAACCCTTTCAGGTGATGCCGTGTTTAAGGCGGATATGGTCGTGAAGACGGGTCGGGGCTATGTTCCGGCCGGGAAGGAAAAGGATCCCGACCAACCTGAAGGTACGATAAACATTGACGCGCTGTTTTCACCAATTAAGAAGGTAAACTATACGGTAACCCATGCCAGGGTTGGTCAGATTACCGATTATGACAGGCTGGTATTGGAGGTATGGACGGATGGGAGTATTCTGCCGGAGGATGCCGTAGCCTATGCAGCAAAGACATTAAAAAATCAACTGGATGTTTTTATAAATTTTGAAGAGGAAGAAGAAGAGGAAGAAGAGCATAAAGAGGTCGAAGAAAAGGAAAAGATTAACGAGAACCTGTTAAGAAGTGTTGAGGAATTGGAACTTTCCGTAAGATCTGCAAACTGTCTGCAAAATGCCGGCATTACTCTTATTGGAGAGCTTGTCCAGAAGACCGAAGCCGAGATGCTCAAGACCAAGAACTTCGGGAGGAAATCCCTGAACGAGATTAAAGAGATTCTCACGGAGATGGGACTTAATCTCGGTATGAAGGTGGATCTTCCGTTGCCAACGAAAGATGAGAAAGAAGCCGAAAAGGAATAATTGGAAAGGAAGAGATTGAATGCGTCACAGAAAGGATAGAAGAAAGCTGGGTAGAACCACAAGTCATAGAAAAGCGATGCTGAGAAATATGGTGACTTCTTTTCTGGAACATGGAAAAATTGTTACGACCGATGCCAAGGCTAAGGAGTTGAGGCGAGTTGCCGAAAAGATGATTACCCTGGGGAAGAGAGGCAGCCTCCACGCGAGAAGACAGGCCGCGTCCTTTATAATGAGCCGGGCGGTTGTCAAGAAACTCTTTGAAGAACTGTCACCCAGGTATAGTGAAAGGGCCGGTGGCTATACGAGGATAGTGAAGATAGGTCACCGGGTGGGCGATAATGCTCCAATGTCTGTTATTGAACTGGTTTCGGAAGGGGAAAAAGGAACCTCGAAGTAATAGAAGTGTATCGCAGTACGTCTTTCCTGTGGGAAAACAGAAAATGTATCGTTTAAAAGGCAAGGATAATTCCTTGCCTTTTTTTGTTTATATTTCCCCTTGAATTTTCTATCAAAAGAACTATAATGACCGGGAGTTAGTATGGGGGACTCTATACCTTAGCCGATGGTGTGTTTTTTATTTTCAAAAGCGCATGCATATTATGAGAAAAAAGGAGGGTAATCATGGCGGAAGAAAAAATTGGGGAGGTTGTTAAGTTTTTTGCAAAACCGAGTGTGGCGGCAGTCAAGATTACCGATGGAGAGTTGGAAGTAGGCGATGCGGTTAAATTTACAGGTCATACCACGGATTTCGAAGATAAAATTGAGTCAATGGAAGTAAATAATGAAAAGGTTGCAAAGGCTGTGGTGGGTGATTATATCGGTATTAAGGTAACGGAACGAGTCCGTCCCGGTGATGAGATGTTTAAGGTCGTACCGGAAGAATGATAAGCTTGGAACAGACCCTTATAGTTTTTATCGAGTTTTCCGTTTTCGGAAGCACAAAAGGGAAGGTTATATGGATGTAAGGATATTAGGTTGTCATGGATCTCAGCTCCCCGGTTACAATCCCACAAGTTTTTTGCTGGATGGAGTGATCTTGCTTGATGCCGGCACAATAACCTCTGTGTTGTCAATAGAAGAACAGATTAATATAAGCTATATCCTTGTAACTCATGCTCATCTCGATCATGTCCGTGATATAATGTTTCTGGCGGACAATGTTTATTATAGCAAAAAAGAAAACCCGGCGGTTAAGGTCATAGGGACACAGGGGGTTATTGACGCACTGAGAGCACACCTTTTTAATAATGTTATATGGCCCGATTTTTCGGTGATCCCGACTCAGGAAAACCATGTCCTTAGATTTGAGGTGATCAAGCCGGGTGTGAAGTTCCAGTTGAATAATCTTACGGTTACCGCCGTTATGGTTAATCATACCGTTGAGACGGTTGGGTATGTAATAGAATCTGAGTCTGGCTCTGTAATCTTTATAGGAGATACAGGTCCTACGGAAGAGATATGGGAGGTTGCACGGAAGCTCAAGAATCTGAAGGCTGTATTTATTGAGGCATCACTTCCCGATAGCATGGAAGAGGCCGCCAATATCACCGGTCACCTTACGCCTGCTGGTCTTGATCGTGAATTAAAGAAGTTGGGCGCTTTGACGCCCGATATTTATCTTTTTCACATGAAGCCTCAGTACGAAAAGACCATCAGAGAAGAGATAGGCTTGATCAGGAACAACGCAATCCATATCCTGAGCGAGGGAGAAGAAATAAGGATTGAATAAGCGTTTGGCAAAAACACAGTAATGACCGTCCACGAGTCCCTTGAATACCTTTCAGGATTGAGTGGGAGAGGCATCCGTTTGAGCCTTGGTCCTGTCTCACAACTCCTTGACAGACTGAACAATCCCCAGGAAAAATACAAAGCGGTATTGGTCGGTGGAACCAATGGCAAGGGTTCCATTGCGGCGATGATTTCTTCTGTTCTTTCAGAGGGAGGAGCAAGAGTCGGCCTTTATACATCACCCCATCTCATCGACATCAGGGAGCGGATAAGGGTAAACGGCCGTATGATATCGGTAAAGGAGTTTTCTGAACTGATCCGCGAGGTGCGTGGACAGGTTGAAGAAGATATAACCTACTTTGAATTTATTACCGCTTTAGCCTTCCTCCATTTTTGCCGTAGTAATGTGGATGTGGCTGTTCTGGAGGTTGGAATGGGTGGAAGACTGGACGCTACAAATCTTGTGATACCTGAAGTATCTGTGATATCCAATATTTTCCTTGAACACAGGGAATACCTTGGCAATAATTTAGGAGCCATAGCCCGGGAAAAGGGGGGAATTATCAAGGATGGAGGGATTTGTGTAACAGCGGCGAAACAACAGAGTGTTCTCAAGGTGCTGGAAAATATTTGCAGCACGCGAGGGGCGAGGCTTTACCGTGCAGGGGAAGATATAAAAACCAGGGCGGTGAAGGGGGGCACTTTTCACTATAGGGGAATTGAAAAGAATTATGACCACCTTGTTTGTCCCTTGATAGGAAGGCATCAGATGGAAAATGCCGCCGTGGCACTCGGCACGATAGAGCTTCTGGGGGCCAAAGGGTTTGATGTTGATGACGGTGCCGTAACCCGCGGTTTGAGAAATGTAAGGTGGGAAGGGAGAATGGAAGTGCTTTGTGATTCTCCTATACTGGTTGTGGATGGCGCCCACAATCCGGCAGGGGCTTCTGTTCTTTGCCGCGCGTTGAAAGAGGATTTTTCCTATAAAAAGTTAATCATTCTCTTCGGCGTGCTCGGTGACAAGGACTACAGGGCTATGTTAAAAAAATTGGCGCCCCTTGCCGACAGGCTTATCCTTACGAAACCGGATGAGCAACGGGCATTGCATCCGGGGGACATATTACCTGTTGCAAAAAGGTATATAAATGATGTAGAGGTTGTTGCGGATTCCGGTCAGGCTCTCTCGCGGGCTTTTGGCCTTGCCGGGGAAGATGATCTTATCTGTGTCACCGGTTCGCTTTATCTTGTCGGAGAGATAAAGAAATACTGGGAACAGGAGTCAGGGATCAGGGATCGGGAGTCAGAATAGTCCCCTTCCCTTGTAGGGTGAGGGTGAAGGAAAGGGTTAGTGTGAGAGGGAAAGCGTCGTAGCCGATCGGTCGTGAAAGTTACCGGGAATGATATAAGATGAGAAAAATATGTTTATTCTGTTTCATGGCGGTTATCTTCCTGTTGTTTTTCTTTCGGGCTGACTTTTCCCTTGCTGTTGAGAGGAAAATATCAACAAAGGGGCCGGTGAATATAGAGGCTGACAGTATTGCGTATGACAGGGATACTGATACCTACAGCGCTAAGGGAAGCGTTGTAATCACTTTCACCGGCGGGTATCTGAAGGCGGACTATGTAACCTTGAATAAGGCAACGAATGAGGCCGAGGCCTCCGGAAATGTCTATATCAAAAGTGATGACGATATACTGGAAGGAGAGAGGGTTAAATTTAATATCGCCACAAAAACGGGCACTATTTACGAAGGGAAGCTTTTCTTTGCCAAGAATCATTTCTATATAAATGGGAAAAAGATTGAAAAGACCGGGGAGGCTACCTATCATCTCGAAGATGCCACGGCAACCACCTGTGATGGAGACCGGCCTGCCTGGAGATTCACCGGAAAGGAGCTTGATGTAACCATTGACGGTTACGGCACGGTAAAACATGGCACCTTTCAGGTGAAGAACTTTCCCTTTCTGTATATGCCGTATATGGTATTCCCCGCAAAGACGACACGGCAATCAGGTTTCCTTCCCCCCCGGATTTCCTGTTCTCGGGATAAACATGGCTGGGACATAGAGCTTCCCCTCTACTGGGCGATTTCAAAAAATGCCGATGCCACCTTTTATCAGCGTTATATGGACAAGAGGGGATTGAAAGAGGGGGTGGAATTCAGGTACTTTATCAGCAAGGACTCGTTCGGCACCTTTTATGCCGACTATCTCAAGGATGAAAAGACCGGGACCATGGCCGAAGATGGTGGTTTAAGCCGCAACTGGCGGGAAAAACAGGAAAGATGGTCATATTATCTGAATCATGAGACCACCTTCAGTCCAGGTTTTTACTTCAGGACGGATATAAAAAAGGTTTCCGACAATTGGTACTTCAGAGATTTTTCCGATTACAACTATTACCTGTCACATTATTCAGAAAAAGAAACACGGAAGTTTAGCAACATGTCCTTTTTAGGCGACGAATCCCTTACGTCGCTGGACTCTACCGCCCGTCTTGTCAAGGATTGGAGTTTGTTTAATCTGACCGCCCTTGTTCAGTACACCGATGATTTTGCAAGCCCCGACAACAATTTAACCCTGCAAAAATCTCCTGAAATAACCCTGACCGGTGTCAAACAGCCCGTCTTTGACACCCCGCTCAATTTTGAGCTGGATTCTTCATGCGACCATTATGATAGAACAAAAGGGGATCATGGATACCTTTACGATGCTCATCCTACGTTTTCCTTGCCGCTCAACTTTGGTGATTATCTCGAGTTTACACCGTCGATAGGATTGAGGGAAACCTTCTGGGACGCCAGTGAGCTATCGGGAAGCAGTAACGAGGAGCATGGAGGCCGTGAAATATACAATGCGGGAGCGGAACTTTCCACGGAAGTTCACAGGATTTTTGATATAGGCGGCAAGACGGTTGACAAGATACGGCACGGAATCAGGCCGGAGCTGACCTACACTTATATTCCTTATATATATCAGAGCGATCTGCCAAATTTTGTAGAGGCGGTAAGTGAGGAGAACAGTTTAACCTATTCACTAACCAATACTCTGATGGCCAGGCTGAAGGGGGAGGATGGGGGCATAAGTTACCGTGAATTTCTTCGTGTCAAGCTGAGTCAGACATATGATATCAGGGAGGGGAGAAAGCATCGCGCGGACAATTATGGAAACGAAAAAAGACCCTTCAGCAATGTGGACATGGAACTCGAATTTGATCCGTTCCGGTATCTTGCCTTCGACGCGGATGTCAGCTTTGATGTTAACTCGGGCGAATGGAAAAAGACAAACTATGATCTTAGCGTAAGTGACTGGCGGGGTGATTCCGCGACTCTGGAGTATAGATATACGCAGGGGACACTGGAAGAAATAAACGTTTCCCTGAAGGCCAAGGTTACCCATTCCCTTGATCTGACGTATCTTTACAGAAGAAATGAACTGGATAATATTTACCTGGAGACAACCTATGGTCTGGAATACCATAAGCAATGCTGGAGCGTGGCGGTCACCTATTCTGACGATGACAACGACAGGGTATGGATGATGGTCTTTTCTCTATATGGGTTGGGGAAGGTCGGAAAGGCGACGGCAAGACCAGAAAGACTGCGTGGGGGTAATTAAGCAGTAATTTTTTCATTTTCAGGTTTTTAACTTGACAAACGTACTTAAATTGCATAAATTACTTTTTTAAATTTTTGAAGACTCGGTGGTTTTATGAAAACATTCAATGCTAAAAAAGAAGAAATTATAAGAGATTGGTATCTGGTTGATGCGGATGGTAAGGTTCTTGGAAGGCTTGCCAGTGAGATTGCAAGGCGTTTGAGGGGCAAGCATAAACCCATTTATACCCCTCATATCGACACAGGTGATTTCGTGGTTGTTGTAAATGCCGAGAAGGTTTCCCTTACAGGCAAAAAAATGACCGATAAAATATACTACCATCACACCGGATACCCGGGTGGAATAAAGTCGATAACGGCCGAAAAGCTGCTGGAAGAAAAACCGGAGAGATTGTTGCGCAAGGCGGTGAAGGGCATGCTTCCAAAGAACTCTCTGGGGAGGCAGATGCTTAAAAAGCTTAAGATATATGCCGGAGCCGAGCATCCCCATGAAGCTCAAACCCCCCGGTTGCTGGAACTATAGACTGTATTTCATGTAGCGCGGGGTTCTAACCCTGCCTTAAAACTTACGAGTTAATCAATCTTCACAGTATGAAAATTATATGCGGGAGACAAATATGGAAGAAAAGAGTTATTATGCCACAGGAAAGAGGAAGACCGCTATAGCGAGAGTGTGGATGAAAGAGGGAGACGGTACCCTCACTGTAAACAAGAGGAATTTTGATGACTATTTTACCAGGGATAGCCTCAAGGTGTTGATTAAACAACCCCTTGAGCTTGCCGGACAGGCGGGTAAATTTAATTTTTATATCAATGTTCGAGGGGGAGGTATTTCAGGTCAGGCGGATGCCGTTAAGCATGGCATATCCAAGGCCCTTTTAGAATACGATGCAGCTCTGAGACCGGTCCTGAAAAAGGCGGGTTTCCTTACAAGGGATTCACGTATAAAAGAGAGAAAGAAATACGGTCAACCCGGAGCGAGGAAAAGGTTTCAGTTTTCCAAAAGATAATATTGATAACGAAGGGAGGCTGCGGCCTCCCTTTTTTGTGTCTGAAGGAATATTATGTTAAAAGTCGGTATATATGGAGCCAGTGGCTACACCGGGCAGGAACTTCTGAGACTTCTTATTAGGCATCCTGAAGTTGAGGTTGTTGCCCTGACGTCAAGGAAGTTTAATGGAGTTCCGGTCTCCGATGTGTTTCCTGTTTTTGAAGGGTTGATCGACGAGAAGTTTATGGACGCATCCCCCGAGGATGTTGCCGGTCTTTCCGACGTTGTTTTTTTAGCCCTCCCCCATGGTGTATCCATGGAGGCTGTTTCCGTCTTTCTGGAGGCGGGGAAAAATGTCATCGATCTGAGCGCCGATTTTCGCCTGCGGGATATAGATATATACGAACAGTGGTATAAAGAACATACAGTGCCGGATCTAATAAATGAAGCGGTTTACGGACTTTCCGAATTATACAGGGATGATATTAAGGCCGCGAAACTTGTGGCCAATCCCGGATGCTATCCGACCGGTGTCATCCTTGGCCTGGCCCCTGTGCTGAAAGAGGGGTGGATTGACGTTACATCGATTATTGTTGATTCGAAATCGGGAGTTAGCGGTGCGGGACGTGAACCGCAGATCGGGACACTGTTCTGTGAGATTGATGAGGGTTTTAAGGCCTATAAGATTAACCAGCATCGTCACATCCCCGAGATGGAGCAGGAACTCGGACTCCTTGCCGGAAGTGACGTAAAGATTTTTTTTACTCCCCACCTGCTGCCCGTAAACAGGGGGATACTGAATACGATATACGCGACACTTCGAAAGGGTGTGTCTGCATCCGACCTGATAGACCTTTATAGGGGATTTTACAAAGGTGAGAAGTTTGTCAGGATTTACAAAGTGGGGGCATTTCCCAATATTTCTTCCGTTAAGGGTTCCAATTATTGTGATATCGGACTCACCGTTGACAACAGAACGGGAAGGATCGCAATAGTATCCGCGATTGATAACCTCATAAAGGGCGCTGCCGGCCAGGCCATACAGAACATGAATCTCATGTGCGACTTCAGGGAAGATACCGGACTGGAACTGGTATCGTTGTTTCCGTAATTTTGGAGATTGAAATGACCCTAAGACTTTACAATACGATGACAGGACAGAAAGAGGAATTCAAGCCGATTGAGGATAAAAAGGTCGGGATATACGTGTGCGGTATCACTGCCTATGACCTCTGCCATGTGGGGCACGCCCGCTCGGCGGTGGTTTTTGACGTTATTGCCAAATATCTGAAGTACAGAGGTTACAATGTAAACTTTGTAAAGAATTTCACTGACATAGATGATAAAATTATAGAAAAGGCAAATACCGAAGGGGTTGATATATCAGAGATATCGGAGAAATATATAAAAGAACATAATAAAGATATGGATGAGCTTGGTGTAGCCAGACCCACGGTGGTTCCCAAAGCGACGGAAAACATCAAGGGGATGATCAGGCTTATAACCACCCTTCTGGAGAATGGTTTGGCCTATGTGGGGGAGGGTGATGTCTATTTTTCTGTTGAAAAATTCAAGGAATACGGGAAGCTTTCCGGGAGGAATCTGGAGGATATGGTAGCCGGATCGCGTGTAGACGTGGATGAGAATAAGAAAAATCCTCTTGATTTCGTTCTCTGGAAGGCCAGTAAAGAGGGGGAGCCTTGGTGGGACAGTCCCTGGGGAAGGGGCAGGCCTGGATGGCATATAGAGTGTTCGGTGATGAGCCAGAGGTTTTTGGGAGATACATTTGATATACATGGCGGCGGAAAGGATCTGATCTTTCCACATCATGAAAATGAGATCGCCCAGTCGGAGGGCGCTACCGGCAAAACCTTTGCGAATTACTGGATACACAATGGTTTCGTCAGGGTGGACAGTGAAAAGATGTCCAAATCCCTCGGCAATGTTTTTACAATAAAGGAGATACTCAAAAATTACCACCCGGAAGTATTGAGGCTTTTTATGCTCCAGAGCCACTACAGGAGCCCCGTGGACTTTTCCGGTGATTCCCTTGCCGAGGCGAGGGCGGGAATGGAGAGGTTCTATGCCACCTTGAAAAACATAAAAGATGCCATCGCGAATGGTGTGGATTTTTCAGGGATTTCAGAAAAAGACCTTTCCGGCAGGGATGGAGATATCTTCAAACAGATTGAAGCCCTCCACGGCAGGTTTACCGAGGCGATGGACGATGATTTCAATACCGCTATGGCAATTGGGTGCATATTCGATGCGGTCAGGCTGATTAACGGTTATCTGGCGGAAGATGGAATTGCCGCCGAGAAACTCTTTGTGCTGGATACCGCTCAGAAATCTGTAAGAGAAGTGGGTAAGGTATTGGGGTTATTCCTTGAAGATCCGGAC
>JADFWA010000073.1 GCA_015222855.1 Pseudomonadota bacterium
ACAATCCTGTAGTCGTCCTCCATCTTAAAAACAAATACATCGGGAATAACATATTGAGACCTCTCCTCATTATAAAGAAGGCCTGGCTTGGGGTTCATATTGCTAATTACAGGAACCGCTTTTAAGACATCGGAGAGCTGAATCTTAAGCTTCCTGGCAATATTGTTATAATTTTTTGTTTCGAGATCCGTTAAATGTTCTTTTATAATTGTTTCTACCAATGGATCCGAAACGCCGAGAAGATGGGCCTGAATCAGGAGACATTCCTTTATATCTCTTGCGGCGATACCTGGCGGATCAAATTCCTGAATTTTCTCAAGAACCTTTTCAACAAGGCTTATGTCAACATCTTCCCGCTCAGAAATTTCTTCCACGGATGCCGTCAGATATCCGTTATTATCGAGATTTCCTATTATCTGTTCACCAACCTCTTTTTCAGAATCCGTAAAGCGCGAGAGGTTAAGCTGCCACATGAGATGGTCGGTCAGGGAGCCTTTCTTTGTCAGCACATTATCCCATGAGGGAGCGCTTACATCTTCCCGGTTATATGATACCCCCATGGAACCATAGTCTTCAAGATAGTTGTCCCAGTCGAATTCCTCTTTGCCGTCACCCTCCCCTGTAATTTCTTCCGTTCTGTCAATGGCCTTTATATCCTCAATCTCGGGAGCCGCCTCGTTTTCCGGAGAATCGTCGGCCGTTCCCTCTTCAAGCAGGGGATTTTCCTCCATTTCCTGATTGATCGCATCGACCAGTTCCATCCTCGACAGTTGAAGGAGCTTGATCGCCTGTTGCAGTTGTGGCGTCATTATCAACTGTTGACTTAGTTTAAGACTTTGTTTAAGTTCAAATGCCATTTTTTCTACCCACTCAACTTTACCTATAGCTGAAAATCATCTCCAAGGTAAATTTTCTTTGCAATTTCGCTATTGGCTATATGGTCGGGATACCCCTCCACCAGTATGGTGCCCTCATTTACTATATATGCCCTGTCGCAAACCGAAAGCGTCTCCCTGACATTATGATCAGATATTATTACACCAATACCCTTCGATTTGAGTTTATATATTATCTCCTGAATATCCGCCACCGCAAGAGGATCAATCCCCGCAAAAGGCTCATCGAGGAGTATGTACCGGGGGGATGTTACGAGAGCCCTCGTAATTTCCACCCTTCTTCGCTCTCCGCCGGAAAGTGAATAGGCCTTATTTTGGGCAAGATGGGAAATATCCAGTTCTCCAAGAAGTTCCTTTAACCTGTTTTCCCTCTCATCTTTGTCTATATCAAGCGTCTCAAGGATTGCCATTATATTTTCTTCAACTGTAAGCTTCCTGAATATTGACGGCTCCTGCGGCAGGTAATTTATACCGTTTCTGGCCCTGATGTACATAGGATATTTACTGATATCCTCATCGTTGAGTAAAATACTCCCTCCATCCGGTTTTATAAGACCTACTATCATATAAAAAGTTGTGGTTTTTCCAGCGCCGTTTGGACCCAAAAGACCTACGACCTCTCCAGGGCTGACCTCCAGATTAACCTCATTTACAACACGCCTGCCGCTGTAAATTTTTATCAACCCCGTTGCTGACAGTTTTCCCATAGAATTTCGCTCCGCTCCGATACTGGATGCTTGATAATTGAACCAGTTCAACCAACTAACTGGTCACTTTTTTTCACCTTTCGTTTCCTCAGGATAAATTATCGCCGTTACCCGCTTGTCGGGGGCACTTTCAACAATGCCCCTGTTTTCGTTGAGGAAAACAATA
>JADFWA010000008.1 GCA_015222855.1 Pseudomonadota bacterium
ACTTCGCAGGCTAGATGAGGTGCTTTCTCCGGGTTAAACCTTCCCATGTAAAAGAAGAAATCTTCTTTCTGCTCAGAATATGGGTACTTGCTGAATACTATGCCGTTATAAACTGTGCCTGCATAGTTCAAGCCAGGAAGACTGGCCTGTTGGTAATCACTTATGGTGACAAAATGTATTCCCTGGTAGCCTTTGAAAAGATTATAGAACCTCGTGTTCTCGTCATCTATTGGGCTATGGATTGTATGAATAACCGGGACATTTAAAAAGGCAGCGCAGCTGAGGCCTTCCTTCCAGGTGTGGTCATGGATTAGATCATAGTCACCCCTGGCAATCTCAAGGTAGGATGCAAGAGTATGGGTAAGAGCTATATTCAGGAAATTCGATGTTGGCTTATCGAGGTAAGCTTTCATTTCCTCATCGAAGACCCTAAACATGTGCGCCTTGGTTCGTGAGGCTGATATTGTAAACAGGGTAACGTCGTGCCCTTTATCAACGAGCCCCTCTGTTAACAGGCTGACAACAACTTCAATGCCTCCGTATCCTTCCGGGGGTATTTTAAACCAGGGAGGTAAAACCATCGCAATCTTCATATTCGTACTCCTGAATAGACCTCTAAGCTTGCCCAGCAGTATAGCAGCTATAAAAAAAGCTATCAATAAGTTAATATAGTGGAATTATGCTAATAAAAGGGGGGTGTATTTAACATAGACAAACACAGAATCGGCATTCTCACTGGTGGTGGTGACTGTGCCGGCATCAACCCGGCCATCAAATGGATTGTTAAAACTGCTCTGGATAAGCGGCTTGCCTCAGAAAGAAATATACAATATGAGGTTGTAGGGATTCGGAATGGGTGGCAGGGGCTTATAGATATTGACCCGACGGGTCCAGATGCTCAGGGAAACATTGTGCCCTTGAATGAGGCACAGGTTCGGACCTGGGATAGATACGGCGGGACCAATTTAGGAACTTCTCGAACAAACCCCTACGATCCCCACAACGACCGCTCGAAAGTGCTAATTGAAAACTTGGAAAAGTTGGGACTGGACACACTGATAGTAATTGGTGGCGATGATACGCTGGGTGTCGCTTTCAAGCTAGCCAAAGAAGGAATAAATGTTGTCGGTATTCCCAAGACGATTGATAGAGACCTTCCCGGAACTGATTACACATTGGGATTTGAAACTGCTATGAACGTCATCGTGGAGGGAGTGGATAGGCTGAGAACTACAGCCGGTTCTCACCAGAGAACATTTGTTGTGGAAACAATGGGCAGAAATAGCGGATGGCTGGCCCTGGAGGGAGGAGCGTCCAGCGGCGCCTATATCATATTAATTCCTGAATACGATTTTTCTATAGAAAAAGTGAATGAGCTGGTTTTAGAGGGACGAAGATCCGGTGCCAGATATGATATTATCATCGTAGCTGAAGGAGCCAAACCATTGGGCGGAATTGAGTTTGTCAGGAATGGAAGTGTAGATAGCTTCGGTCATAAAGCTTTGAGCGGAGTTGCAGAATTTGTAGCCGAGGCAATTCATGAAGGGACGGGACGGGAGACACGAAGTATGGTCCTGAGCCATCTGCAACGGGGTGGAGTTCCCTGTGCTTATGATCGCCGAATGGGCAGGTATTTTGGTATTGCCGCAGTTGATTTGGTCGTAATGAAAGACTTTGGGAAAATGGTATCGTACAGACATGGCAAGATTACCGCCATCCCGATTGAAGACGCATTGAGGGGCTCGCGTTTGGTAGATGTAGAAACCGAGTATGATGTTGAAAGATACAATGGACGGCGGACTATTTTAAGGCCTAGTAAATGAGTTGTCGTATTTAAGGTCCACTGACACTTGTTCGGAAAAGGGGACAGGTTCACAGGGGTGTAAAGCTAACTTAAATAGTACTACTACTCCCGGGGGCAGCTCAGGTTCGGTAATAAAACGCATAAATCGAAAAGAAACATTAGCGAGGGTACATGGAACTGTCAGTTAAGATAAAGGAAAGACTTCAAAACGATCCGGCACAGTTTATTGTGCGGGAAATTAAGGAATATGTACGTTCGAGCACGGCCAATCGTCTGTCGTTTATGAATGATTATGTTATGTGGGACGAGCCGCTGGTACAGTTTGCTGATGGTGACGACCCTATCTTCACTGAATACAAAACCATTATCGCCTCTACTTACCTGACTCCACGAGAGGCACTTGCTAAAACTTATAAGAAAAATCCAGAAGATTTACCGGACCGTCTTTCGGTAATAAGCTGGATTTTACCTGCCGTAGAAGAAACTCGCAAAGC
>JADFWA010000074.1 GCA_015222855.1 Pseudomonadota bacterium
ATATTTCTGACCTAACCCGGATAAACCGGAAATCCGAAGCACGAAACTCGAAATACGAAACAATATCGAATGACAAAAACTCAAAATATAAAAACGATACGGAATTGCAAACTTTTTATATAACCGCCACGTACGGACGTATCGCGATACGCCCCTACCTCCACAGTTTTGAACATTCGAACATTCGTATTTCGTATTTGTTTCGAATTTCGATATTCGAATTTATTTTCTGCTTACAGCCAAATTCTTTTGCCATTTTTGCACGAACTTTACAATTAAGGGACTAAAGCCTACTTCATTAAGTTGGGAAGGAAGAGGGCGATTTGGGGGAAGGGGATCAGGATGAGCGTTCCTATTATTAATGCCAGAAGCAAGGGCAGGACACCTTTGAATATGACATGGAGCGGCACATCTCTGGCTACACCGCTGACGACATAGACGTTAATCCCGACCGGTGGGGTGATCACCCCGATTTGCGTTATCAGTACGATTATTACTCCGAACCATATCGGATCATAGCCGAGGAGAGTGACTACCGGATAGAAGATGGGTACGGTCAGCGTGATCAGCGCCAGGGCGTCGATGAAGCAGCCCCCTACCAGATATACCATGATGATCATACCCATTATGGCAAAGGGCGGCAGGTGAACTCCGGATATCCAGTTTGAAATGTCGAAGGGGATCCTTGTTACGGCAAGAAAATGTCCGAAGATGGTAGCTCCCGCCACGATTACAAGGATCATACAGGAGATTCTTGTCGTTTCAGAAAGAGACATGACAAAGCCCTCCCAGGTGAGGTTACGCCTGATAAGAGCGAGGAGAAGGGTGCCGAAGGCGCCAATGCCCCCCGCTTCCGTCGGCGTAAAGAATCCTAAAAAGAGCCCCCCCATCACCAATATAAAGAGTATTAGTGTTTCTACGAGTCCTGAAAGGGAAGCCATCTTTTCCCTGAAGGTTGTTTTCGGGCCTCTGGGAGCCAGCTCGGGTCTCAGATATGTCCAGAGAGTGATCGTCAGGATGAATAGTATTGTGAGGAGCAGGCCCGGCAGGATGCCGGCCATGAAAAGTTTACCTATGGACTGTTCGGTCATTATGCCGTAGATGATAAAGATAACGCTTGGCGGGATGAGTATGCCGAGACTCCCTCCAGCGGCAACAACACCCGTCGCCAGCCCCGCTTTATAGTTGTATTTCTTCATTTCGGGGAGTGTAACCGCTGCCATGGTGGCTGCCGTCGCATTTGTGGAGCCGCAAATCGCAGCGAAGCCGGCGCATGCCCCCACTGTGGCAATGGCCAGTCCACCGGGCCAGTGTCCCATGAATTTATATGCCATGTTGAAAAGCCTGCTGCTTATCCCTGAATGGAAGGAAATCTGTCCCATCAGGACAAACAGGGGTATGACGGTCAGGTTGTAAGACCCGAATACGGAAAAGATATCTTTTGCAATGAGATTCATTGACGCGTTAAAAGAAACCAGATATCCGAATCCCAGAAAACCGATTATGGCCATGATAAAACCGACCGGTATTCTGGAAAAAATGAGCAAGATGAGGGCGGCAAGACCGATTAAGCCTACAATCGTCGGGGTCACTTTCGTACTATCCTTTTCAATGATTGGAGAAATTCTATCAGTAGTACCAGACAGAGCATCCCGGAGCCTATGGCTATTCCATAAACAAATGGATAAATCGGCATCTGGAGTGTCATGGAGACCTCACCAGTGCGCATCAGATTTGACGCATACAGCATGCTCTGCCATGTTATCAATCCAAACAGGGCTGCGCCGATGAGGGAGTTAATACCGTCAATAACAGTTTGCACCCTTTTGGGGAGTTTCTGGACGATAAATTCGACGGCAATATGTCCCCGCATCACCGAGGTATGGGCCAGGGAAAAAGAGACAACGATGGCTCCTAAAAGGCCGACCATTTCGTAAGTGCCGGGGATTGGGTGACGAAAGAGACGTAAGGTGACGTCTGCACATGTGAGCGCCATCATTGCCACGACCGCGGCCGCCGCTACCCAGTTAGATTTCTGTGCTATTGAAAAGGTTGATCTTTCTAAACGGGACATTGATTATTTCCCCTATGGCAATTGAGCAAGAGGCAAGACAGGGCTTCAACCTGTTCACAAAAATCCCCTCTGAATCCACTTTTAAAAGGGAAAAACCTTATTATAATATCCCACTTTTGTAAAGGGGCAAAGACATAAATCCGTTCACCGTTATCCGTGAACGGTTAACGGATAACGGTGAACGAGTCAACTCTTTGTGCCCTTGTGCCTCAAGCTATCGGCTCCCCGGTCCCCGATCGGGGTCGGGGACAGGTTTAGCCGATAGCAGGCTACTTGTAACGCTTGCTGTATTTTTTGATGAGGTTTTCTGTTTCCGTTACCGCCTTTTGTCCGGGCAGACCCTTTTCTTCGGTAGTCTTTATGTAATTGTCTATCATCGGGCTGACCGCTTTTTTCCACCTGATATTCTCTTCTTTGGAAAGAGGGATTATCTTATTGCCGAGGCCAAGTGTATATTTGCGGCCTTCGGAATCGTTCATATCCCAGATTTTCCCGTGGACATCAACCCACTCATTACTGACTTCTTCGATGATATTTTGTGTTTCCTTTTGGAGAGAGTTCCACTTTTTGAGGTTCATTACCACGAACATGGCGGTCGTGTAACCAACGCCGTAGCATTCGGTTGTGTCTTTAATAACTTCACCCTGCCTCCATCCCTTGAGCACTTCCATGGGTCCAAAGGTGCCTTCAACCACACCTTTATGGAGGGACTCATAAGTCGCACCCTGGGACATTGCCACCGGCACGCCACCCAGCGCCTTTACAACCTTTGCGCTCAATCCGGTGGATCTTATCTTCATACCCCTTAAATCCTCCAGTTTTTTGACCGGCTTCTTTGTATGGAGAAGTCCCGGTCCATGGGCATGGATATAAAGAACCTTCACATCATCAAGCTCTTTTGGGTGCATCTTCTTGCTAAATTCGTTGGCCACATGTGTGGCGACCTGACCGTTTGGATAACCGAAGGGTAGATCAACGACTTCCATTACAGGAAAGCGTCCTCTCGTGTAGGCGAAACATGACATTCCTATATCCGATATTCCATTGACAACCCCGTCATAGCACTGTTTCGCCTTTGTCAGGGTTCCTCCGGGGAAAACGGTGATTTTTATCTTTCCATTGGTGCGTTTTTCTACTTCTTTAGCCCATAATACCCCCGCCTTGCACTGGCCGTGGGTGGCGGGGAAGAAGATGCTGTAGGTAAGGTTGACGGTATCGGCCTTCACATTAGAGATGCCGGCCGGCATCAGGGATGCCGCCAAGAATGTTAAAGTTAAAAACGTTGATAAGAGTACCTTCTTTTTCATTTTTTATACCTCCAGAATTGGTTTTTATGAAAACACGCCCTCTCTTAAGATGGAGAAACAACCATTAATAAGAGAGTACGGTACTGCTATTTTTGTTGTTTAATATTTAAACAAATTGGGGAAATAAATGCTGATTTCTGGAAAGCCTGCTTGCCCGTCTTTGAAACGGGCAGCAGGCCTTAATACTTGTAGATATTCAGGTAGGTATGACCTTTATGTGGATGAAAGTTGATTTTTGTCATTGTTTTGATGATTGCCTGTGCTCTATGTGAATGAGATATATTTTATTTTTCCGAACCTGCCAAATGCTGTTTTTACGTAACTACTCAGCCACCAAGACACGAAGTCACTAAAATCATGTAATAATTTATGAGAACCAGAGGCATTCGATTAATAAAATTTTTCGGAGATTACGGGAAAAATTTATTAATTTCTACAC
>JADFWA010000009.1 GCA_015222855.1 Pseudomonadota bacterium
GTACTACACTACACAGGAAAAGAATCAGACAGGATTCCTTTAAGCTTAAAAATTTCAGGCTTCCGGACAAAATGATCTGGGGTCTTTTGCTGCCCTGGACTGGGATTTTCCTGGATGTCATCTTCGGTATCGGTGTTTTCGGCTATCCCTTCTGGAATGTCGGTTTCATCATGCTGTTTATTTACGGCCTCCAGGGATTAGGAGTGATTTCCTACTTCGGGGGTAAATATAATATACCCCGGGGGATTAGAGTGATGGTACCTGCTCTCTTGGTCTTTCTGCTTATGGCACCATGGCTTAACCTGGTGGTTGTGGTGGGGTTACCTGGGTTGGGAGCATCGGAAATCTGGATCCATTACAGAGAACTTAAAAGGAGCTAGAGCACTATGAAGGTTATATTGAATAAGGACGTTTACAATCTCGGTGAGGAGGGTGATGTTCGGGAGGTGACTCCCGGTTATGCCCAGAACTACCTCATTCCGAATAGCATGGCTGTACTTTTTAACAAGGCAAATATAGCTATGTTTGAAGGACGTCACGCGGCAATTGAGAAACGGAAAGAGGAAAAGAGGCAGAACGCCCTTTCCCTGAAAGAAAAAATCGAGAGTCTGGAGCTTGTTATCTCCATGCCTTCCGGAAAAAGCGGCAAACTTTTTGGCTCTGTTACAAATGCGACTATTGTCGAAAACCTTGAGAAGCAGGGCATTAAAATTGAGCGTAAGAAGGTTGATATTCCCGGTCATACAGTGAAATCGACTGGTCCGGTGTCGGTCAAGATAAAACTCTATGGAAGCGATGTTGCGGAACTCAAAGTGGTAATTAAGGGAGAAGGGGTCGAAGAAGAAGCTCCGGCGAAGAAGAAAGCTGCTCCTAAAGTAACTAAAAAGGACGAGCCCGCGGCTGCTGAAGTAGAAACCGCTGTTAAAGAACGCGCGGTCCCGACCGAAGCTGAAGTGAAGAACGAGGATAATCCTGCTTAAGATAGAGGGAGTGTAACCTCTTAAAAGGGGAGATTAATGACAACCATGTCCCTGAAGGACAGGATACCTCCACATAACGACGAGGCGGAAAGGGCAACTCTTGGGGCCCTGCTCCTCGATTCGGAATCATTAGCAACAGTCCTCCGCTATCTGCGCGCGGAGGACTTTTATAAAAATGCCCACAAAAAAGTCTTTCAGGCAATAATCGGCCTTTTCAATAAAGGAGAGGCGATTGATCTTATCACTTTAACCGATGAGCTAAAAACATCCGGTGAGCTTGAATCCAGTGGCGGCGCCGGTTACATTTCCACCCTGACCTCCTCCGTACCAACCTCCGCGAATGTAGAGTATTACGCGAGAATCGTGCAGGGAGCGAGTATTCGCCGCACCCTCCTGAAAGTTGCCTCAGAGATTATAGCGGAGGCCTATGAAGAGACCCAGGATTCCAGGACGATTATTGAAGAGGCGGAAAGGAAAATCTTTGATGTTACAGACCGGCAGCAGGGTGGCAGTTACCTCGGAGCAAACGAGATCATTGTAAAAACTATTGAGGCTATAGAAAAGCTCTACCACACAAAAGAAAACTATACCGGAGTCCCTACAGGTTTCTCTGATCTGGACAATCTGACAAGCGGTTTTCAGAATTCGGAGTTTATCGTTTTAGGATCGCGGCCTTCCATCGGGAAAACTGCTCTGGCCCTCACTATGGCTTCAAATATCGCGATAAGACAAAAACGATCGGTAGGTTTTTTCACTCTTGAAATGTCAAGCAAGGCTCTTATGCAGCGGATAGTTGCTGCTGAGGCACGGATAGATTCAGCCAAGCTTAGAACGGGGCTGTTACGGCCCGCGGATTTCCATAGTCTTCAGGAAGCAGCAGGTAGAATCTATGAAGCGCCACTCTTCATTGACGATACTCCGAATATTAAAC
>JADFWA010000075.1 GCA_015222855.1 Pseudomonadota bacterium
GCTTTTCTTCTCTCCATACTGGGACGCTCTGCCATGCCGGGCATTGCTATTAGTGTTGGTGTATTATTCATGGAATCCCTATTTGCCACTCTTTTAAAGGCAGCTGGTGGTTGGATAGCTCATATCCCAGATTATCTTCCAGCAGCCAATACAGCAACAATTATGGCTCTGATTCAGCCACTACCGGAAGGCCTTAAAGAGGAAATGGGATTGGTTGCCAGCGGGGTGTGGCAGGCTGCGGCGGTGCTGGCAGGCTACTGTATCCTTTTCCTTGTGCTAAGCTTCTATCTGTTCCGCAGGAGGGATGTGACAGTTTAAAGGTTATGAGGTTTTTCGTTTTATGAATGGGGTCAAGTCTTGCAATACAATACAACAAGTTGAGTTAATGTATTTCTCGCAAAAGTATGAGAAAAGATATTATAATGCAAGACTTGAACATCCCGCCTGGCTTTTCTAAAAGGATTGGAGGATTCAAGAAAGTTCTATGTTTCTCATCAGGAAAAAAAACGTCAAACGTTTCTATGAACTGAATATTCTTCGGGGAATGGCTATCATGCTTATGGTGTACATTTATTTTTTCCATACGTTAAATTATTTCGGTGGTTACCAATGTTTCTTTGATGTTCAAGAAGTAAGGCTGGTGGTGATGGTGATTTTGAAATTTTTACAATTTTTTACAAATCTGAAATAATTTATTTACATCTACTTCGTATAGTTCGTATATTAAGAAAAGAAAAAAAAGCCAAAAGAAGAGAGGGAGTAAAAATCATGTGGGAACAACCAAATAAATGTAATCGGAGGAGGTTAACTAATATGAAATTTTGGGCTGTATTAAAGAGAGAACTACGGGAACAGGTACGTAACCGTAAACTGTTCTTTGTAATGTTGTTCATCCTCTTCGGGGCATTCATGGCCCTTTACACGGATGTTCCCCTGACGGAGGACTCCAACAACTTGTTGGAGGCAATTTTCGACTCTTTCCACAAGTTCTGTGCGCTTATGGGTGTTATGGTTGCCATGGATGCTGTAGTCGGCGAGAAGGAACGGGGCACGCTAGAGCTCGTCCTGTCCAAGCCGCTCTCTCGGGCAACATTACTGCTGGGCAAGTTTGTCTCCTATGTTATGGCGGTGGTGCCCCTGCTCCTCATCGAGTTGATCCTGGTCTACTACTGGGCGAAGGTTGTAGGGGTTGCCCGCTGGCAATCCCCCTTGCCGCCGATGAGCCAATGGCTGGCCATGATTGCTATAGTATCCCTGGTATGCACGTTCCATATCGTCTTTACTATTATTGTCTCGTTGTACGCCCGCAGCACCGTTAGCTGTGCTCTGATTAGTATGATCTCCATCATGCCGGGCAGTCCGGCAGGGACCGGGATCATCGAATGGTTGGGCTGGACCGATTTCGGGAAGCTGGTTTTGCCCTTCAGGGCCATGTCCCTTTTGACTTCGGACTACCAGAGGTATGCTCTTCTGTACAGTGCGTCTGACTATTGGATTTGCGTATCTTTGCTATTGTTGCTCGTGGTCGTTCTCCTGCTCGTCGCTGGATGGCTCTTCGAAAAGCAGGATATATCATTCAAATAAAGGAGGAAAGTCATGGTTGAAAATGTAATAGAGATTCATAATTTGACCAAAAAGTTTGACAATTTAGTAGCTGTTGACCAGCTTAGTTTCAGAGTGAAAAAAGGAACGACGTTCGGGTTCTTAGGTCCTAACGGGGCAGGCAAAACGACGATTATCAAGATGCTGACTTGTCTGATCCGGCCGGACAGTGGCACGGCTCTCATAGCTGGCCACGACATCCTTAAGGAGTCGATGGCAGTGCGGCGTAGCATCGGGTACGTTGCGGAGAACCAGGGGTTCTATGAGCGCATGACCGCCGCCGAGAATCTCGACTACATTGGCCGGCTATTGGACATCCCCACCACGAAGCGGCAACGGCGCAGCGCCGAACTGTTGTACTGGGTTGGCCTGGCAGACAGAAAAGATAGCTACATAGGCACGTTTTCCAAGGGAATGAAGCAGCGCCTGGCTATGGCCCAGGCTTTGCTGTCTGAACCGAAGGTGCTGCTTCTGGACGAACCGGCCCTTGGTATGGACCCCATGGGCGCCAAGGAGATACGGGATATGATTATCGGATTGAAAAAAGATCGCGATGTGACTGTCCTTATTTCCTCGCACATACTGCCAGAGGTAGAGGCCGTTTGTGACGAAGTGGGTATCATTAACTATGGAAAGTTGCTAGTTCAGGACAGCGTAGAAAACCTGCGCCACACAATTGGCGGTGGCATGAGGTTGGAAATCGTTTTGGCACAACCTAACGAACGGGTAGTAGCTACTCTGCAAAAAATGAGTTGCATCCAAGACGTTAAGGTAGAAGGCCAGCGGTTGACTATTTACATAACTGGTAAGGATGAGATGCGCCCTCAGATCATTGAGGCCATCATCAAGAGCGGCGGCCAGATGCTTTCCGTTGGCATAAAGGAGGCTAGTTTGGAAGATATCCTTTTGAAAGTAATGGAGAAGGGAATATGAAATTTTTAACTATATTAAAAAAAGAAGGAGAGAAAAATGATGAAAAGAGTAATTGTAATCCTGATATTATTATTATGTCTATGCAGCTCCCCTGTCTTTGCTGATGTGCTTATTTATAAAATGAGTGTTGAGGGCGAAGAAAGAATGGTTGAGTGCAGGATAGAGCCGGCAGAGAATGGGTATGTGCTTGAAATATCTGAAGTTACAGTATCTGAGGATGATACTCAAGGTAATACTCAAAAAAC
>JADFWA010000076.1 GCA_015222855.1 Pseudomonadota bacterium
AATCGGACGGTCTCGCCATTGGCACTCCTGAAAACTTTGGCTATATGTCGGGGGCGGTAAAGGATTTTTTCGATCGGACGTACCTGCTTGCTCAGGACAAGGTCTTTCGGAAACCCTATGTTGTCTTTGTCAGCGCCGGAAATGACGGAACCGGCGCGGTGAACAGTATTGAACGCATAGCCCTCGGCTATAAATTCAAAAAGGTTTATGAACCGGTCATCTGCAGGGGAGCTGTAACCGAGGATGCCCTGGAAGAATGCAGGGAACTGGGGAAGGTGCTGGCCGGTGGATGTGAGGCAGGGATCTATTAAATGAAAATATCAAAATGAAAAACGAAAATGAATCAGTAGGACAGGCGTCTCGCCTGTCAGAACTTACCTGGAGGCGAAAGCTTCCTCATTATCAACTATCCGCCGGTTACTACTTTATCACATTTGCTACCCATAATAGACTCCTATTAAAACCACCGCAAAAGGATTGTGTTTTTGATGCTGTTTGCTTTTTAGACGGTAAGAAATATGTGCTTCATGCCGTTGCGGTATTGAATGACCACGTACATTTGGTAATAAATCCCTTTGAAACCTTACCTAAAATAATGCACAGCATAAAAAGCTTTACCGCCCATGAGATCAACAAAATGTTAAACAGAAAAGGTAAAGTGTGGCAAGACGAAAGTTATGACAGGGTAATAAGAAATGAGGAAGAATTTCTTGAAAAGGTCAAGTACATTGCGAATAATCCTATTAAGGCGAATTTGGCAAGGCAATATAAGGATTATAAATGGTTATACATAAAGGGATGGATGAAAAAAGATTTATAGAATAGACAGGCGAGACGCCTGTCCTACAAATAGGAAAGGCACGCATCATGCGCCAAATTTTGTCAACTTTCTGGCGTGGGCGAGGGCTACACCCATCAGGTATACCATGGGAAATCTTCCCAGCCCGCCGTTAATACATTCTTTTTCGCCAAACCGTTTTGCGCTGTCAGGTCTGCAGGTGTCTGAAGACAAGAGCACGGGCACCGGGTGCCAGCTATGGGAAGCGAGCAGGGCCGGCGTTGAGTGGTCTCCGGTTACGACCAGGACATCAGGGTGAAGTTCAGTTATCGCAGGGAGGAGGGAATCCACCTCCTCTATGACCTTTACCTTTGCATCGAAGTCTCCATCCTCACCCCTTGAATCTGTGGGTTTGACATGGAGGAAGAAGAAATCGTATTTTTCGTAATTTTCGCGCAGGGCGTCGAATTCTTCCTCTATCGTGTTTGTCTGCTGATTGACGGTCATCCCTAAAAGCCGCGCGATGCCTTTGTACATGGGATAGTTTGCAATCGCAAGCGGATTGAGGCCGAATCTCTCATTGAGGCCGGGGAAGCTTCGATATTTCGCATAGCCCCGAAGCAGCATCATATTTGCCTTTTCCTCATCGGAGAGTACTTCTTTGGCTTTTTCAGTCAGCTCGGCAATTACGGCCGCGGTTTTTTCCGCCTCCGGTGTCAGCGCCTTTGGGGGAATTGGGGGCATTCCTACCTTTTGCGGGTCTGTTTCTTCTATCTCGTCCCGCATGTTGTCTCCCCTCAGGACGATGAGCCCACGGTGTTCCTTTACCGTTTCAAAGAAGACATCATATGAATCGAGGCGGATACCTTCCTGCAGTTTGCGGCAGAGCCTCTCGTTGGTTTCACTGTCGATACGGCCGGCTCTCCTGTCGATGACCCTGCCGTTTTTATCCGCGGTCGCGAAGTTGAACCTTATGAACAGGTCTCTTTCCGTCATGGGGAAGTCAATCCCCGCGGCTGACAGAATTCCCCTTCCCACATTATTTTTTAGAGGGTCATAGCCGAACAGTGAAAAATGGGCGGGACCGCTTCCCGGTGTTATCCCGTATCCAATCGGGTCGAGGAGGCCGCAGATAGATCTTTCGGCCAGGCGGTCAAGATTGGGTGTATTGGCGGTTTCCAGTTCTGTTTTGTCACCCCCCGGCAGGGGAAGGCCGCCTACGCCGTCCAGAATCAGAAAGACGATCTTTGTATCGTTTTTGACTGTCAGTGTGTCGATTAGGTTGGGGTTCATGGTGTTTTTCCTGTTGAGGCCGGGTTTCTGGGCAGGGCTAAAGCCCTGCGCTACATGTAACATTGCAGGGTGGCATTTTACATGCCACCGGAAAATGGTCGGGTGTAAAACCCGACCCTACAAAAGTTTTACACGGACACGGACAAACAAGTTTGTCCATGCCACCCTGTCTGATAGATTGGGAAAGGGTTTAATCCCCCCTTGCCCCCCTTTAGAAAAGGGGGGAATGAGGGGGGATTTAAAAATTCTATCTTGCACCAAGCAGCTTCCGTGCAATTACGACTCTCTGAATTTCGTTGGTGCCTTCATATATCTGGCAGATCTTGGCATCGCGCATGTGTCTCTCGGCGGGATAATCTTTACAGTATCCATAACCACCGAATATCTGCACACCTTCAACTGCGGCTCTCATCGCCACGTCCGAGGCATACATCTTCGCCTGAGCCGATTCCTTTTCAAAGTCGAGATCATTGTCCTCCATCCAGGCGGCCTTAAGGAGCAACAGCTCTGCGGCATCCAGTTCCGTTGCCATGTCTGCTAACTTCCACTGTATGGCCTGGAAAGAGGTAATCGGCTTGCCAAACTGTACCCTTTCTTTTGCATACTCGATGCAATCTTCCACGACTGCCCTGCCGATGCCGCAGGCCTGTGCACCGATTCCTATTCTTCCCGCATTGAGACCCGTCATCATCTGTTTGAATCCGTCTCCGGTTTTGCCCAGGAGGTTTTCAGCGGGGATTTCGGCGTCTTCATAAACCAGCTCCGCTGTACCCGAGGCGAGTATCCCCATCTTTTCTTCTATTGTGCCGAGGGAGAAACCGGGTGTGTGATCATGGTCAGCGATCAAGGTTATCAAACCCTTGTAGCCCTTCTCCGGATGCTCGGTGGCGGCCAGGACGCAGTAACGCGCGACATTGCCGCTGGTGATGAACTTTTTGACCCCGTTTACGATGTACTTGTCACCCTTCAACACAGCGCGGCATCTCAGGGCGGCCGCGTCGGAACCGGCGCCGGACTCTGTAAGGGCATAACAGCCCTCCACCTGTCCACTGGCCACCGGCGCCAGGAATTTTTCCTTCTGTTCATGCGTGCCGAAGACCCTGACCGGATAACCGTAAAGGGAATTGTTAACCGATACAATGACACCGGTGCTTGCACAACCCCTGGAAATTTCGATCATGCACATGACATAGGTTACATTATCCATGCCAGCTCCGCCGTAATCAGGAGAAACGGCAACACCCATAATTCCCATTTCGCCTAACTTGCGGCAGATGTCTTCCGGGTGCTTGTGGGTTTTATCCCACTCTGCGGCGTTAGGTTTAATCTCCTCATCGACAAACCTTGCCACCTGATCCTTTACCATTTGTTGTTCTTCTGTTGGTCCTAAATTCATATCATCCTCCTTTTAGATTGATTAGTACCCGACAAAGTTGGGTTTCCTTTTTTCAATGAATGCCTTCATTCCTTCCTTTTGATCATCGGTGCTGAAGCACTGGGCACAGCATTCCGTTTCCAGCCTGTTTGCGCTGTCCAGGGAGAGATCGTAGCCGAAGTTGATGGAATGTTTGGCCATCTTGATAGCAAAACCGGGCATACCGGCCAGCTTTTTGGCGAACTTCTTTGTCTCCTCCATGAGCTGATCCGCCGGATAGACTCTGTTTACCAGGCCTATATCATAAGCCCTCTGTGCATCTATCTGTACTCCGGCCATAACGAGCTCTTTGGCCCTGCCCATCCCGATAATGCGGGTAAGTCTCTGTGTTCCTCCCCATCCCGGTATCAGTCCGATCATGATTTCAGGCTGACCGAAACGGGCATTTTCAGAGGCAAATCTCATATCGCAGGCAAGCGATATTTCCGTGCCCCCGCCGAGGGCGAAACCGTTTATGGCGGCGATGGAAGGCTTCGGCATTGTCTCGATAAGACGCCATGTCTCATGACCCTTTTCCATAAAGGCAAGGGCCTCGCTGGGTCTCATGTCCTGCATTTCCGATATATCCGCGCCTGCAACGAAGGCCTTATCACCGGAGCCGGTCAATATTATCGCCTTGATGCTGTCATCCTCTTTACACCGGGTTGCCGCATCGAAAATCTCCGCCACAGTTTCCGCGTTCATCGCGTTCAGCGCCTTTGGCCTGTTAAAGGTAATGGTTGCGACACCATCCTCGACATCAAACAGGATATTTTTATATTCCATCTGTCTGTTCCTCCTTTTTTTTGCAGTCGTTTTATTGATTGGTCCACCCCCACCCTGCCCTCCCCCTTCAAGGGGGAGGAAAAATATAGGGAACCTCCCCATTCAAGGGGGAGAAAAACATTTCAGATTCCCCTCCCTTGGGGAAAACATTTCAGATTCCCCGCCCCTGGTGGGAGGGATTAGGGGAGGGGGTTATTTTTTACTGTAATCGTAAAATCCTCTTCCCGATTTTCTTCCCAGGTAACCGGCATCCACATATTTTTTCAAAAGCGGGCATGGACGGTACTTGGAATCACCGAATCCCTTGTGTAGGACCTCCATAATTGCCAGGCAGGTATCCAGGCCGATCAGATCGCCCAGAGCAAGGGGCCCCATCGGGTGGTTCATACCGAGGGTCATAATATTGTCAATTGCTTCCGGTGTGCCGACCCCTTCATGAAGGGCATAGGCCGCTTCATTGATCATCGGTATAAGTATCCTGTTGGATATGAAGCCGGGGGAATCGTTACACTCGACAGGTGTCTTCCCGAACTGTTTGGAGAGGATTTCCGTCAGGTCGTATGTCTCCTGTGACGTTGCCAGTCCCCTGATGATCTCGATAAGTCTCATTACGGGAACGGGGTTCATGAAGTGCATTCCGATGATCAGTTCCGGCCTCTTGGTAGAACCGGCAATTTTTGTGATCGGAATGGAGGATGTATTTGTTGACAGAACGACGCCGGGCTTGCAGACTTCATCCAGAGTCTTGAATATGTTG
Source organism: Pseudomonadota bacterium (assembly GCA_015222855.1). Classification (GTDB taxonomy): domain Bacteria; phylum Desulfobacterota; class Syntrophia; order Syntrophales; family JADFWA01; genus JADFWA01. Next base: position 5,029 of record JADFWA010000076.1, read on the forward strand.
AGTTTGAGGTCTTCCCTCTCGATTGCTGCCTCCACAACAAAATCGGCATCCTTCATGTCCTCAAGGTTGGTACTCGTTTTAATCCGGCCCAGGATTTCCTCTTTCTTGTCGGCCGTGATTTTCTCTTTGGCAACCAGTCTGTCAAGGTTTTTCGAAATGGCATTGAACCCTCTTTCTACGAACTCATCCGCGATGTCATTCATAATCACATTGAGTCCGCCGGGATGGGCTGCAACCTGGGCAATCCCGTTTCCCATCTGACCGGCTCCCACTACGCCGAATGTCTTAACTTCCATTGACTCTTCCTCCTTCCTAAAGTAGGGGCGGGGTTTATCCCCGCCCATTTAAAACTATCTTTCCAGAACGATGGACATGCCCTGTCCGCCGCCGATGCAAAGCGTGGCCAGGCCGAGGTTGTAATCCTTCTTTTTCATCTCCATGGCCAGGGAGTAAGTAATTCTGGCTCCGGTGCATCCGACCGGGTGACCGATTGAGATTCCGCTGCCGTTGAGGTTGCATTTGTCGAGATCGATGTCCAGTTCTCTGATGCAGGCTATGGCCTGGCAGGCAAATGCCTCGTTCAATTCCGTATAATCGATATCTTTCATCGTCAGGCCAAGCGACTTCAGTACCCTCCTGGTTGCCGGAATTGGTCCAAGCCCCATGTAGCCGGTATCGACACCACCAAAGGCATATCCCTTTATCTTTGCCAGGGGTTCCAGGCCGAGTTCCTTCGCCTTCTCAGCGCTCATGACCACCACTGCTGCTGCAGCGTCATTGATTCCCGAGGCGTTTCCGGCTGTCACTGAACCGTCCTTCTTGAAGGCCGGACGCAGTTTGCCCATCTTTTCCAGTGTGGTGTCCATCGGTCGCTCATCCACTTCAAATATCTTCGGATCACCCTTGCGCTGGGGTATGACAACCGGCACTATCTCATCGGCGATGGCTCCGCTGGCGATAGCCGCCCTTGCCCTCTGGTGGCTCATGAGTCCCAGTTCATCCTGTTCCTCTCTGGGAATTCCATATTTTTCCGCGATATTTTCCGCGGTCAGCCCCATATGATATCCATGGAATATCTCATAGAGACCATCATGAACCATGGTATCTATAATCTGACCGTATGGCATGTTCATGCGGTATCCCCAGCGGGCATTTGGCAGAGAATAAGGGACGATACTCATGTTTTCCATGCCGCCGGCTACCATAATATCCGCCTCACCTGATTTGATGATCTGCGTGGCGAGGGTAATGGCCTTCATACCGGAGGCGCAAACCTTGTTTACCGTAATCCCTCCGGTTTCTTCAGGTAGACCGGCGTAAATCGCTGCCTGCCTGCCGGGATTCTGACCCTGAGCCGCTGAGATAACATTTCCCATGATGCATTCATCGAAAAAAACCGGGTTAAGTGACTCATCGTAATCATAGTACTTTTCGTTGATTTCGGTCATGTCAAAGTCGCCGAAGACATCCGGACGACATGATTTGATAAAATCACTGATGGTGGGTCGAAGCCCCGCCCTCTTGATCGCTTCCTTGATTACAAGGGCGCCAAGATCAACGCATTTCACATCTTTCAACGAACCGCCGAAGTTGCCGACGGCAGTCCTCGCTCCACTGACAATTACTACATCTCCCATATTTAATTCTCCTTTCGAATGATAGGCTAAAGGCTAAGGGCTAAAGGCTAAAGGCTAAGGGTTAAGGATTTTTCCTTTTGCCCTTCGCCTTTAGCCTATAATTGATCGAACCGAAATAAGTTTTGACAACATTCTTGAGATTTCTACACATCTATTTTCAATTTCCTCAAAAGTAGTTTTGTCAATATAACCAATTTCGGAGGCTATTATCGCCTGCGTGAGGACTTCAGCAGATGAACCTTTGGCCATGTAAAAATGTCTGACAGCCTGCTTGTCCGTTTTCAGTTCATCCCCCTCTGCGATATTACTCGGAATGGATACAGCGGCTCGCCTTATCTGGTCCCTCAAGCCATAGTCCTTCACAAAGTTTCCAGAACTTGTCACTTGATAAATATAAATTGCAAGCCCTTTCCCTTTTTGCCAAACTCGAAGTCCCTTAAACCCTTCCTTGCCCATGTGCCGTTAGCCTTAATTTATAGTATTTTTTACCCTTTGCCTTTTGCCCTTCGCCTTTTGCCTTATTATTCCACCTTGATCAGCATCGCATCACCCTGGGCGTGACCGGAACAGATTCCGCATACGCCGATGCCGCCGCCTCTGCGCCTCAGTTCATAGGCGAGTGTCATGACGATCCTCGCTCCCGTTGCTCCGATGGGGTGGCCATAGGCGATGGCGCTTCCATTCACATTCACCTTTTCGAACATCTCCTCTTTGGTCATTCCCAGAACGCTTTGGGCGCTGATCAGCGCCACAGAGGCAAAGGCCTCGTTGATTTCAATAAGATCAATCTGGTCGAGGGTCATATCATTTTGTTCCAGTACCTTCTTGATGGAAAGTCCCGGTACCGTGGCGATATCCTTCGTCGGCTGTGAAACTTCGGCGTAGTCTATGATGCTGAACAATGGTTTCAATCCCAGTTCATCCGCCATTTCCCTGGTCATGAGCAGGCAGACATCTCCACCGTCGTTCACTCCCGGGGCGTTTCCGGCCGTTACACTCCCCAGCTCCCCGGTGACGGCGCTCTTGTGGCCGAAGACCGGCGGCAATTTGGCCAGAACTTCCATAGTGGTGTCCGGCCTGGGGAACTCGTCCGTATCCACGATTACCGTCTTCCTCCCCTGCCTTACCTCTACAGGGAATACTTCATCATCAAGCTTTCCCTTTTTCATGGCGGCGGCGGCTCTCATCTGTGATTGTAAAGCCCATTCATCCTGGTCCTCCCGTGTGAACCCGAATTCATCAGCTGTTTCGGAACCATGAATAGCCATATGCCTGTTGTAAAAAGCATCCCACAGGCCGTCATAGACCATTAAATCCACAGCAGGCTTGGTTGTGAGGCCCATTCTTGCCCCCCATCTCATGTCAGCGAGCCCAAATGGGCAGTTGCTCATACTTTCCTGTCCGCCCGCTACGCAGATCTCTGCCCTTCCCAGTTGAATCATCTGCGCCGCCAGATCAATTGTTTTAATACCTGAAGAGCAGACCTTATTGACGGTGATAGAAGGAACCCACTCAGGAATCCCCGCCAGTATGGATGCCTGTCGACTGGGAACCTGACCGCATCCCGCCGGCACAACCTGTCCCATTATGACGTAATCAACATCTTCCTGATTTACCTTGCCGTTCGTGCGACTGAGGACTTCCTTGATAGCCAGGGCGCCCAGCTCCGGCGCGTCGAGACCTTTCAGTCCTCCCCCGAATCTGCCGTAAGCAGTTCGGCAGGCCTCCACAATAACAACTTCTCTATGATTCTTATACTGATTCTTTATTTTCCTCCCCATGGTTGAAAAATCCGGCTTCCTTTCACCGAACTTCGCAATGGGTGCATTGGCATAAACATCAGCCCTCTTTCTATCCAGCTTCTGTGGCGCTTTCTCCATACTTATCCTCCTGTATTGTAAAATTTTTAGTGTATCAACAGACTCTCTACGAATTCCACCTCTCGTGGAACCTTGTAAGGGGAGAGGTATGTCCTGCAATGTTTCAGGATTTCCTTCTCGTCAACGACCGTCCCCCCATTCTTGACAATGAGGGCCTTTACGATTTCTCCCCTCATTAAATCGGGTTTGCCGATTATCTTTGATGACCCAACGGCGGGATGCATATTCAGGGCAATTTCAACTTCCCGGGGATAGACATTAAGTCCGCTTGTGATAATCAGCTTCTTTTTCAGACCCATCAGAAAGATATACCCGTCCTCGTCTATCCTGGCCAGATCACCGGTGTAAAGCCAGCCGTTCTTGATTACTTTGGCGGTTGCCTCTTCATCTTTATAATAACCCTTCATTACATTCGCGCCTTTGACGACGAGTTCCCCTATCTGACCTGCCGGCAGTTCATTTTCCTCATCATCAAGGACCTTCACCTCTACATCCGGAATGGCAACGCCTGTCGATTCCGGTTTCTGTTCCATATTGAGTCTGCTGAATGAGCAGACGGGTGACGCTTCGGTAAGGCCATACCCTTCCATCAATTTTACGCCAAACGTCTTCTTGAATATCGGAATATAATCCGGCGGCATTGTTGCACCGCCGGTAATGCAGAGTCTCAGGGAGCTCAAGTCGTAATTTTCCACGCCGTCATATAAGAGCATGGCAAGGAAGAGCCTGGGGACTGCTGCAATATAGGTGACCCTTTCTCTTTCAATGATCTTGAAGATGGACTCTATTGTGAATCGCTCCATCATGACCATACTGGCCCCGATTTTAATGGTACCAAGCATATTGGCCACGGCGCCGAAGGAATGAAACAGGGGAATGATACAGAGACCCCTGTCATTTTCGCTGCCATCGCATATATCTCCGAGAAGTGAGGATTGGGTGGAAAGGTTGTTATGGGTGAGAACAGCGCCGAGCGGTTTGCCTGTCAGGCCGGAGGAATATATCATTACAGCCGGGTCATCCCCTTCAATTTCCGGCATCTCAAGTTCAAAGGGCCCTTCCCCGACGGCCTCTTTAAAATCGGGGCTGTCGGCTACAATCAGGTGCCTGCAAAGAGGGAGTTTATCTTTGACATCTTCAAATTTTTTGACGGAGGGGGAGGTTGTTATAAATGCCTTTGAATCGCTGTTCTCCAAGAGATAGTGGAGTTCGTAGGGTGTTGACATGACGTTGAGTGTGACGGCAACCGCCCCGATTTTCTGAATGGCAAAGTAGGAGATGACAAATTCGGGTATGTTGGGGAGCATTAGAGCAACGCTGTCCCCTTTTTTTATGCCCAGGTCACTTAATCTGTTTCCGAGAGAGTTGACTGCCCTGTCCAGTTCGCCATAGGTCAGTTTTTTGTCGTTATGTATAAGGGCTATGTTTCCCGCGTATTGTTTGCAGGTATCTTCCAGAATTTTTCCTAGGCCCATGTCATTTCTCCCGTTTTTGACAACGTTTTCCCATAACACAAAGGGTGGACTCTTTCAATGAAAATGTGAAGTAATATCCCAAAAATAGACATTGAAAATAAAGTCTGTTCTCCCCATCCTGTAGGACAGCCGTCTCGGCTGTCTAAGCGATTCACCATTA